>JASFVA010000274.1:0-3007 GCA_050050055.1 Nitrospirota bacterium | reverse complement strand
CCCGGCGCGGGGCTTCCTCTCCGGGGCCGATTTTATACGGCCCCGGTCGGCGGGAGTTGGCCTTGCGGCGTTCAAATTATCTTCAAATTCTCCCTATATTCTGTAGAGAAAAGGGGAGAGGAGGATCCCATGAAGGTAGAAACCCTGACGATAGAAGGCATGCACTGCGGGCACTGCGCGGCCATGATAAAGAAGTCCCTCGAGATGCTCAACGGGGTCAAGAACGCCGACGTATCCTTGGGCAAGGCCACGGTCATCTACGACGAGGAGCTCAACGACAAGGACGACATAGAGGGCGCGGTGACCAGGTTCGGCTACAAGATCTCCACGGATTGATGCACCCGGGTTCGCTCCGGCGGAGCGCGCAGGATTTGAAAGAAGGCGGGCCCGGTTAAATTCCGGCGGGCCCCCCGGCGGCCCCGCCGCCCTTGCGCTGCCCCGCCTGCCGAGGCTGAGGGTGCGCGGGCTTCACGCCCCTTGGTTCTTGCTCCTGCCCGCTGGCGAATTAAGTTATAATAGCCCGATGGAAGTTCCTCCCGCATTGGGCGTATTTCTGACTATCAACAACTACTTACATGACTTCGCCACGGCGTTGCTTGTGTCGAGCGGCGTAGCCCTCTGGTTCATCATGAGGAAGTACGACGCCCATCCCCGGCGGGACGAAAGGGCGGTGACCGAGTACTTCCTCGGCCTGTACAAGGGCATGACGAAGGTGGCCAAGTCCTCCCTGTTCTGGATCCTCGTGGGCGGCGTTCCGAGGACACTTTATTACAGGGACTTCGAGTGGATCTCGGCCGTCAAGGACGGACAGGTGCCCGCCCTCATCGTAAAGCACGCGCTGACCTTTGCCTTCGTGGGCGCCGGAGTCCACCTGTGGGTCAGGCTGAGAAAGAAGGTCAGGGGCATCGAGGAGACTATGGCCCCCCGCCGGGCGTAGCGACCGGTCCACTACCTCGCCAAGGCGGTGTCCCTGGCTTCTCCCTTACACAACTCCGCCACAGCCGGAGTTGTGTCGGTTCAGGCTTTCTCGGGCGGCGCTTGGCGGCGCTTTTTTAAACCATTTATTGAAATATCGTTGTCTAAAATTTGCACGCTATGTTATATTTTCATTCATGGGAGTTGCCAGGATTCTCGTGGTTGAGGACAGCATGTCCCAGGCCGAGGCGGTAAAGGGGTTCCTTGAGCGGAGCGGCTACGAGGTGCTCCACGTAGAAGACGGGAAGTCGGCCATCAGGGAGGCCGTCAGCGGGGAGGTGGACCTCATACTCCTCGACCTCCTCCTGCCCGACATGAGCGGCGTGGAAGTCTGCCGGTGGCTCAAGCTGAACCGGGCCACGAGGATGATCCCCATCCTCATGCTCACGTCCAAGGGCGAGGTGGAGGACAGGGTCTCGGGCCTGGAGGCCGGGGCCGAGGATTACCTTTCGAAACCCTACAGCGAGATGGAGCTCAACGCCAGGATATTCGCCCTTCTGAGGACCAAGGCCCTTCAGGACGAGCTGTCGGAAACCAACGCCAGGCTCCAGGAGCTCCTTGCCGACGTCGAGATGCTCGCCCGAACCGACCCTCTAACGAAGCTCTACAACCGGCGCCACATACAGGAGTACGTGGACAGGGAGATCAAGGCCGCCTGGAGGTACGGCTCCCCGCTTTCGCTCCTCATGATAGACATAGACCGGTTCAAGGAGATAAACGACCACTACGGGCACCGGTCCGGGGACTCGGTGCTGGAGGAGATTTCCAACATCATCAGGGAGAACGTCAGAGAGGTTGACACCGTGGGGAGGTGGGGGGGCGAGGAGTTCGTGGTGGTCCTTCCAAGGTGCACGAAGCAGGACGCCGAGCTCCTGGCCAACAGGGTCCTTCACGGCGTTGCCCGGAACGAGTTCAACGCAACGCCCGACGTCAAGGTCACGGTGAGCATCGGAGTAGCCGGCATCCCGGACCAGGCGGCCGAAACTTCCGACTCCCTTCTGGATGCCGCCGACCGCGCCATGTACATGGCGAAGAAGGAAGGCCGGAACAAGGTCCATTCATACTGAGCCTCCTGGGTCGCGCCCTTTTGCGGGATTTAACTTAAACGGCCGTCCCCCGTCAAGCCCTTGCCTAAGCGTTGCCCTCCCCTTCGCGCACGTCACCGGCGCCTGCCCTTTCGGGGGCTTGCCGGTAGGGGAATAAGGAGATGCTCAGGCCCGGCGCCTGACTCTCACCGAGGCGGCGTGGGCGTCGAGGCCCTCGGCCTCGGCGATTCGCTCCACGGGCGCGGCGAGCCCGAGGAAGCCCTCCCTCGTGAACTCCAGTAGGCTGGTGCGCTTGACGAAGTCGTAGACCCCCAGGGGGGAGGCCCAGCGCGCCGTGCCGCCGGTGGGCAGCGTGTGGTTGGGCCCTGCGGCGTAGTCCCCTATGGGCTCGGGCGTCCAGCTGCCGAGGAATATGGCCCCGGCGTTCCTGAGCCTGGGCAGAAGCCTGCGGGGGTTCCTCGTCATGACCTCCAGGTGTTCGGGGGCGATGGCGTTTGAGACCTCGGCCGCCTCCCCGAGGCTCCTTACGATTATGGCGGCGCCGTATCTCCTCAGGGAAGCGCGCGCCGTGGCGTTCCTTTGAAGCTTCTTGAGCTGCGCCTTGAGCTCCGCGTCGACGGCCCGGGCCAGGACCCGCGAGGTCGTCACCAGGACCGAGCTCGCCAGGGGGTCGTGCTCGGCCTGGCTCAGGAGGTCCGAGGCCACGAACTCCGGCCTTGCCGAGGAGTCGGCTATGACGAGTATCTCGCTGGGGCCGGCTATCATGTCGATGTCCACGGTGCCGAAGACCATGCGCTTTGCCGTGGCCACATAGACGTTTCCGGGCCCCACTATCTTGTCCACGGGGGCGATGCTCTCCGTGCCGTAGGCCAGGGCGGCCACGGCCTGCGCCCCGCCGATGGAGTACACCTCCTCGACCTCGAGAAGCCTCAGGGCGGCCATCAAGTGGGGGTTCAGCCGGCCCCCCGGGGTCGGCACCGCCACGG
>JASFVA010000273.1:0-3008 GCA_050050055.1 Nitrospirota bacterium | reverse complement strand
GGCTTTCAGGGGACTGAGGGCGCTCGACGAGTCGAGGGCCATGACTGTGCAGGGCACGGTGAACAAGACCGGCCTCCTCCTGGCAATACTGCTCGTGGGAGCATGGTGGACATGGGGCATTTTTTTAAAAAGCGGAAACCCCGCGGCGGTCTATCCCTGGATAATGGGCGGGGCCATCGGCGGGCTGGTGGTGGCCCTGGTCACCGTCTTCAAGAAAGAGTGGGCCGGAATCACGGCCCCGGCCTATGCGCTCCTCGAGGGGTTCGTGCTCGGCGGGCTCTCGTCCGTCTTCGAGGCCATGTACCCAGGCATAGTGATACAGGCCGTGGGGCTTACGTTCGGAACGCTTTTCGGGCTTCTCATCGCGTACAGGTCCGGGTGGATAAAGGTCACCGAGAACTTCAAGCTCGGCGTGGTGGCCGCGACGGGGGGCATCTTCCTGGTCTACATGGCCAGCTGGGTCCTCGGCATATTCGGCGTCAACATGCCCTTCATCCACGAAAGCGGCATCATCGGCATAGGCTTCAGCGTCTTCGTCGTTGTGGTGGCGGCCCTGAACCTCGTGCTCGACTTCGACTTCATAGAGCGCGGCGCCGAGGCCGGTGCGCCGAAATACATGGAGTGGTACGGGGCCTTCGGCCTCATCGTCACGCTGGTATGGCTCTACATCGAGATACTGAGGCTACTTTCGAAGCTTAGAAGCAGACACTGATTCCCGTCGGCCGGGGGAAAGGAGGGTCCGAAGCAGCCTCAGGCTCCCTCTTCGCCTTCGATAAGGCGGACGATGAAGTCCGCCGCGCCGGGCTTGGTGAAGTCGGCGGGGCCTATTATCTTTTTCCTGAGTATGCCGTCCTTTGCGACAACATACGTCTCGGGAACGCCCGTAAGCCCGAAGGAACGGGCCGCCGCGCCTCCAGGGTCGACGTAAATAGGCATTGTGTAGTTGTTTTCGTCCATGAACTCCGCGGATTCGCCCGGGTCTTCGTTATAGATGATCAGCACCATCTCGAAATCGGGGTTTGTCTTCAGCCTGTCGTAAAGGCCCTGGAGCGAAGGCATTTCCTCGCGGCATTCCTTGCACCAGCTTGCCCAGAAGTTGACGAGAACCACATTGCCCCTCCGGGCCGAAAGCCTCCAGGCATTTCCGCTCAGATCACGGACCTCGACATCCGGGGCCTTTACGCCCTCCGCCACGAGGGGAGGCCGGGGCGCCTTGTCGCCCTTGCCGGCGTTAATGACGATGACGGCAATGCCGAAAGCCAGAATGAGCCCTATGACGATAGCCTTAGCCTTCAAATCGCGCTCCGCTAAAAGTATGCGCCCTCGCGTGGAATCCGCAAGGGCGCAGGCATTTCTTCCTATCTACCGCAAAAGCCCAGGTCAGTTGACCCCCGTAAGGACGGCCTTGTCGACCTCCACGAAGGACGGGGCTCCGCCTTCCAATACAACGCGGACCTTGTTCACTCCCTTGAACCTGCCCTTGAGTATCTCCTCCGAGAGCGGGTCCTCGATCTCGCGCTGCACGGCCCTCCTCATGGGCCTCGCGCCGTAGGAGGGCTGGTAGTACTTCTCCAGCAGCCATTCCTTCACGGCGGTGTCGAGCTCAACGATAAGCTCCTGCTCTATGAGCTTCTTGTTGGTCTCCTCCACGAGAAGGTCAATTATCGAGACCAGGTTCTCCTTGCTAAGGGGGTGGAAGACCACGGTCTCGTCCACCCGGTTGAGGAACTCGGGGTTGAATGTCTTTCTGAGCTCGCCCAGCACGTTGTCCTTTATCTGGCCGAAGACTTCCTTCTCGGAGGCCTTCGCAAACCCCATGGGGGTGGCCTTGTCGATGATCCGGGCGCCGAGGTTCGAGGTCATGATGATGAGGGTGTTGCGGAAATCCACCTTCCTTCCGAACGTGTCGGTCAGAACGCCCTCGTCAAGGACCTGCAGCAGTATGTTGAAGACGTCCTGATGCGCCTTTTCTATCTCGTCGAAGAGGACCACCGAGTAGGGCCTCTTCCTTATCTTCTCGGTGAGCTGGCCGCCTTCCTCGTAGCCCACGTAGCCCGGAGGGGCGCCGGTGAGCTTCGAGACGTTGAACCTTTCCATGTACTCCGACATGTCTATCTTCACCAGAGCGTTCTCGTCGTTGAACATGTACTCGGCAAGGGCCTTCGCAAGCTCGGTCTTCCCCACGCCCGTGGGGCCGAGGAAGAAGAACGAGCCGATGGGCCTCTTGCTGCCCTTCAGGCCGGCCCGGGAGCGCCTGATGGCCTTGGAGACCACGGCGAGGGCCTCGTCCTGCGCAATTATCCTCTTATGGAGGTGCTCCTCCATCCGCAGGAGCTTGTCCGTTTCCTTCTCCTCTATCTTCGTGAGCGGGATTCCGGTCATCTTGGCCACCGTGTAGGAGACGTCGTCGTCGCTGGCGATCGGGACCTCCTTGTTGAGGTTCTCCTTCCACTGCTCCCGGATCTCCTCGGCCAGGGCCTTCGTCTTCTCCTCCTCCCTTCTCACTGCCGCCGCCTTCTCCACGTCGTGGAGCTTGACATAGAGGTTCTTCTCCTTGCCGAGCCTCTGGAGGTCCTGCTCCAGGTCCTTGAGCTCCGAGGGCTGCATGTACCTCTTGAGCTTGATCCTCGAGCCCGTTTCGTCGATTACGTCCACCGCCTTGTCGGGCAGGAAGCGCTCGGTTATGTAGCGGTCGGAAAGCCTCACGGCGGCCTCTATGGCCGCATCCGTGTACTTGACCTTGTGGTGGCTCTCGTACCTGCTCCTAAGCCCCTTGAGTATCTCTATGGCCTCGTCCGTCTGGGGCGGGTACACGTAAATGGGCTGGAACCTCCTCTCGAGGGCCCCGTCCTTTTCTATGTGCTTGCGGAACTCGTTGGGCGTGGAGGTGCCGATGCACTGTATCTCGCCCCTCGAAAGGGCGGGCTTGAGCATGCTGGAGGCGTCCACCGAGCCCTCGGCCGCTCCGGCGCCGACGAGGGTATGGAACTCGTCTATGAAGAGGATCA
>JASFVA010000272.1:0-3017 GCA_050050055.1 Nitrospirota bacterium | reverse complement strand
ATCCACGGCGCCTCCTGTAGGCCCTCACGGTCTCCTTGACGGTGTCCATCCCGCTTGCCTCCTCGGCCCTGATGGCCTTGCCCGTGAGCTTGAGGAAGACGTCGTTCAGGGTGGGCCTCTGGAGCCTCACGGACTGGACGCTGTCCGAGAGGGTGCGGATGAGCTCCGGGATGCAGGAGTCGCCCTTCAGGGCCGTGAGGTAGAGCTCGCCGTCCTTGATGCTGGCGTCGATGCCGAGCTTGCTCTTGAGTATTTCGCGCGAGGCCTCGTTGTCGGCGGTGCGCAGGTAGATGACGTCCCCGCCCACGGTCTTCTTAAGCTCCGCGGGGCTGCCCTCGGCTATTACCTTCCCGTTGTCTATGACGCCTATGCGGTGGCAGACCTCGGCCTCCTCCATGTAGTGGGTGGTCATGAAGATGGTGACGTTGTGACGGCGGGGCATCTCGGTTATGAACTCCCAGAGGTTCTGCCTGCTCTGGGGGTCGAGGCCCAGGGTGGGCTCGTCCAGGAACAGGACCCTCGGCCTGTGGATGAGGCCCCGGGCCACCTCGAGGCGCCGCTTCATGCCGCCGGAGAACTTCTTCACCAGGTCGTCGCGCCTTTTATAGAGGTCCACGAACTTGAGGGCCTCCTCGACCCTTTCCCTTATCTGGCTCCTCTTCACGCCGTAGAGGTATGCGTGGAAGGCCAGGTTCTCGTAGGCCGTGAGGTCCTTGTCCAGCGTGGTGTCCTGGAAGACCAGGCCTATGGACTTCCTCACCTCCGAGGACTCGGTCGTGCAGTCGTGGCCGTCGATCGTGGCCTTGCCGGAGGTGGGCGAAAGCAGGGTGCACAGGACGCTGATGGTGGTGGTCTTTCCCGCCCCGTTGGGCCCCAGGAAGCCGAATATGGTCCCCTCCTGGACCTCGAAGGAGATGTCGTCCACCGCCGTGATGCTGCCGAACCTCTTTACGAGGTTCTCCACCTTGATTACCGGAGCGCCCTCCATCAGTGGATTATAGCAAAACGGCTCCCGGGGGCTCAGGCCGTGAGGAAGTAGAGCATCCGCGAGCCCCTGGCGGCGCCCTTTATGGAGTGGACCTCCCCCGGCTCCACCACGAGGCACGCGCCCTCGGCGAGGGGGACGTCGCGGCCCTCCACCACGAAGTCTATCCTTCCGCCGAGGCCGAAGAAGACCTCGTGGCCGCCCGCGTGGCTGTGGCTTTCGGCGGTGTCGCCGGGGTTCATCTCTATGAAGCTTATGGCCCTGATGTGCGGGATGGCGCCCTTGCCCACGAGGACCCTCTTTTTGAGCTGCGGGTCGTGGCTGACCGGAAAGAGCGGGGCTTCTTCGATGGACGTGAGTATCATGCCCTTAAATTTAGCACGGATTCGCCGCCGGGGGAAGGGGCGCCCCCGCTTACGAGGTGAGTATCTCCAGTATCTCCCGGTAGCGCCGGGCGGTCTTCTCCACGATGTGCGCGGGAAGCTCCGGGCCGGGCGGGGTCTGGTCCCAGTCCAGGGTGAGGAGGTAGTCCCGGACTATCTGCTTGTCGAAGCTGTCCTGGCCCCTTCCGGGGGCGTAGTCCCCGGCGGACCAGAACCTCGAGGAGTCGGGCGTCAGCAGCTCGTCTATGAGGATTGTCCTGCCGTCGACCTCGCCGAACTCCATCTTGGTGTCGGCGATGATGATGCCCTTTTTCTCGGCTATGCTGCTGGCCCTCTCGTATATCCGGAGGCTCGTGTCCCGCAGCGTCTCGGCCGTCTCGCGGCCGACTGCGTCCGCCATCTCCTCGAAGGGGATGTTTATGTCGTGACCCTCGGCGGCCTTGGTGCTCGGCGTGAATAGGGGCGAGGGGAGCCTGTCCGATTCCCTGAGGCCCCCCGGGAGCTTCATGCCGCAGACCGTGCCGTCGGCCTGGTAGGACTTCCAGCCGCTTCCCGAGAGGTATCCCCTGACGATGCACTCCACGGGGACGACCCGGGCCTTCCTGACCAGGATGCTCCGGCCCTCGAGCAGGTCAGAGTATTTGTGGAGGGCCCTGGGGAAGTCCAGGACGTCCGTGGCCACTAAGTGGTTTTCCACGACGTCCTTCATCCGGCCGAACCAGAAGAGCGATATGGCCGTGAGGACCTTGCCCTTTCCGGGTATGCCGTTTGGCATTATGACGTCGAAGGCCGAGACCCTGTCGGTCACCACAAGGAGGAGGTGCTCCCCCAGGTCGTATATGTCCCTGACCTTTCCGCGCCTGGGCTCCCCTATGTCGGGCATCTCTGTCTTTAAAACGACGTCCATGGCAGACAGTTATTATGCGCATGGGCCGCAGGTTTGTAAAGCATGCGGAAGGTGCGGGCGGGTTTCCCTCTCTCAGCCCTTCGCCTCGTCGCTGAAGACGTCCCTCAGCGTCTCGTAGCCCTGGCCGAAGACCTGCCGGAAGCGCCTGTCGAAGCGGCGGGTGAGCTTCATGAAATATATGTCGTGCCGGATGTACTCCTCGGCCAGGGAGACGAAGCCCCGGTTCGAGCTCGCGGCCCCCTCGGCCGAGCCGTCGGGGAATATTGTTCCCGTCAGGGCCTCGGCGGAGTCCGCAACGACCACGATTCCTCGTTCGCCCTTTTCCCTGCCCTCCACGGGGTGGTGGAAGACGCCCTCCGGGCGAAAGGGGGCAGGGCCGAAGTGCACCACGGCGCATTTCACGTACCTGTCCCTGGCCTCCTTTATCGCCTGGCTCAGGAGGGACATCTCCTCCTTCCAGAGCGAGGCGAGGACGGTCTCGCGGGCGCCAGTAATGAGCCTCCGGGCCTTGTCCACGACATGGTCGTAACCCGCGACGTTAATGACCTGCCGGGAATCGGGCTTTCCGCCCAGGGCGGCCAGGCCGCCCTCTATCTGGACGAGGGTGTCGTGGACCCTGCCCCTCAGTCCCGCCACGAACTCCTCGGCGTCTATGGGGACGTAGCTCCTTGCCCGCCCCTCGCCCCGGACCGAGAGGATGCCCCTCTCGGCAAGCCTCGAGACCACTCCGTAGACCTTCGAG
>JASFVA010000271.1:0-3020 GCA_050050055.1 Nitrospirota bacterium | reverse complement strand
GTGGAGGTCATGGGAGAAGTCAAGGAGGCAGGCATAGAAAAACTCGGCATGATCACCCAGCCGAGAATAGTCTTGAAATGATCGATCCCGGCCTCAAAAGGGCTGCCCAGGTATCCTTCGTAGTTCACATGGTTTTCTTGAGCATCATGTTCATATCTATAGGAAGGAGCCCCAATTTCACAATGCCCCAACCCTACCAGGTCAACCTGGTCTCGCCCTCGGAGTCCCGGCTCAAGGCCTCCAGGATACCCCCCTCTAAGAGCGACGTGCCCGTGGTGGAGGAGAAGGCGGCCCCTGAAAGGGCGACCCCGGAGAAGGAAGTCCCCCCTCCAAAGGCCGAGAGGGTCAGGACCGTGGAGAGGGAGCCGGCTAAGCCCGCCGAGGACCTCACCAAGTACTCGGAGGAAAAGATAGCCGCCCTCAGGGCCAGGAGGGAGAGCGAGGAATACAAACGGGACAGGATGAGCGCGATCAGGGCAAAGGAGAAGCTCGCCCGCGTCAAGAGGCTCGGGGAGGCCAAGTCCTCGGTGGAGGTCACGGCCAGGTCCGCCTCCGGAGGGCCGGCGACCGACGTGCCCGAGGGTTTTATAGCCGGGGACTATGCGAACATGGTAAGCTCCCTCATACATCAAGAGTTCGTGTTCATGGACCCCGGGGTCGATGACATCTTTACGACTATTTCAATTAAAGTAATGAAAAACGGGACGTTGCGCATAACCAAAATAGAACGCCCTTCGGGCCATGCCCTTTTCGACCGTTCGGCGGTCAGGGCCATCGAAAAGACGGGCCGGGTTCCGCCTCCCCCATACGAGATGGAGCTTGGGCTGAGGTTCTGTCCCGGTGATACTTGCGTTGAATGACGTCCGGAATCGAGGCGGATAACAAACTCATGAAAAGACTCGTAATCGCAATCTCCGTACTCCTCTGTCTCTCTGTTACCCTCATGTCCCGCGAGGCCCGGGGGAAGGTCTACATAGACATAACTTCCCCCCGCCAGCAGGTGATTATGGCCGTAAGCGACCTGGACGGCCCCCACGGGCGGGAAATATCCGACGTGATCGCCGGGGACCTGGGCTTCACGGGGTTTTTCGTCCCCATCGAAAAGGCCGCCTTCATCGAGAGGCCCGGCCAGCCCTTCAGCCCGGAAAACTGGTCCGTCCTCGGAGCGGAGCTCGTGGTGAAGGGACACGTCAGGAAATCCGGCGAGACGGTCTCTACGGTGGTGACGGTTTACGACGTCTTCGACGGCAGCAGCGTGTTCAAGAAACTCTACCGGGCCGACTCCTCGCTCGTGAGGCCCCTGGCCCACAGCATATCCAACGACATCTACAAGGCCATAACGGGGCAGGAAGGCGTCTTCAGGACAAAGATTGCCTACGTGGTTAAGAATAAGGACAGGCAGGGGCTGCACATCATGGACTGGGACGGCAGCAGGTCGAGGGCCCTGGGCATAAAAAGCTCCCTCATCCTGGCCCCCCACTGGTCCCGGGACGGGAGAAAACTGCTCTACTCGGCCGAGCGAAACCGCAAGTGGGCCATCTACCTCCTGGACTTCGACGAGGGAGTCGAGCAGAAGGTCTTCGACGAGCAGGGAACCAACATCGCCGGCGACTTCTTCCCGGGAGGAGAGGAATTCGCCCTGTCCTCCTCGAGGGAGGGCACCCCGGACATCTACCTCTACGACCTCCGTAGCTCCAGGCTCAAGCAGGTGACCTCCCTGAGGGGAATCGCCGTCTCTCCCTCCGTCTCTCCCGACGGCGGCAGCATAGCCTTTGTCTCCGACAGGGGCGGCACTCCTCAGATTTACACTACCGATAAAATTGGTTATAATATGTCGCGAATCACATACAGCGGGTCTTATAATACATCTCCGGAGTGGTCGCCGAGAGGAGACAGGCTGGCTTTCAGCGGAAGGCACAAGGGAAGAAACCAGATCTTCACCGTGAAGCCCGACGGCACCGGCCTGATGATGCTCACTGAAGCCGGGAACAACGAAAACCCGTCTTTTTCTCCGGACGGAAGGTTTATCGCCTTCACGTCGGACAGGGACGGCGGCAAGGGAATCTGGATCATGCGGGCAAATGGGGAGGGGCAGAGGAGAATAACACCGTGGGGCCTGGAGGCGTTCGGCCCGGGCTGGTCTCCGAAATAAAGAAATAAATAGGAGCAAGGAGGTAAATATGAGGAAAGTCTTTTTGCTGGCAGTTCTGGGCCTCTTGGCGGCGTTGATGGTGGCCGGATGCGCAAAGAAGGGGCCGATGATCGAGCCCAGGCCGGGAGAGGAAGGCGAGGCCGTAGCCCCGATGGAAGCAGAGGCCGAAACCGTTACCGAAGAGGCGCCTCAGATGGCGAAGCTGGAGCAGGAGCCGGTTACGGGAAGGTATGTCGAGGACGAAGGGGCTTCCATGGAATTTCGCGACATCCACTTCGATTTCGACATGTACAACATAAGGGATGACGCAAAGCCCACCCTCGACAAGCTGTCCTCATTCCTCACCGAGACCGACGCCAAGGTGATATTGGAAGGACACTGCGACGAAAGGGGCACGGACGAATACAACCTCGCCCTCGGCGACAGGAGAGCCCAGTCCGTGAAGCAGTACCTCGTGGCCTCCGGGGTGTCCAGGAACAAGATAGAGACCGTGAGCTACGGCGAGGAAAAACCCCTGTGCGAAGATAAGACCGAGGGCTGCTTTGCCCGGAACAGAAGGGCTCACTTCGTAATCCTTTCACCCAGGTAAATGGTAGGGGACTTCTTAAAGAGATTTTTTTCTGTGCGCCTGAGGCCGGCATGTGCCGTGTGGCTGCCGGCCGCGGCGCTTGTCGTGTTTTCGGCGGCGGCTGATTCGCACGCCGCCAGCCAGACCCGCAAGGACATCGACGAGCTCCAGCGTAACATGTTCATCATGCGGAGCGACATCAGCGACCTCAAGGCCGAGATAGGCGATTTCGCCTCCGCCGAGGACATCAAGCTCATAAGGAAGTCCCAGGCCGAGATGATGACGCAGATGCAGGAGCTT
>JASFVA010000270.1:0-3036 GCA_050050055.1 Nitrospirota bacterium | reverse complement strand
CAGGCCACGGACGGCGGCACCGTCTCGGTCAAGACCTACTCCAGGGACGGCGAGGCGGTTGTGGAAGTCTCCGACACGGGATGCGGGATAAAGGAGGAAGACATGGCAAGGATATTCGACCCGTTCTTTACGACGAGGCCCACGGGAACGGGCCTGGGCCTCGCCATAGCCAAGAGGATTGTAGAGGAGCATGACGGGGAAATAATAGTAGCGAGCAATTATCCGGGCGGAGGATCGACGTTTAAAATATCCTTGCCAGTAAAGGAGGGCTGAAATGAAGGTACTCGTTGTTGATGACGACGCCCATATCCTGAGACTTTATAAGGAGGAGCTCGAGGAAGAGGGCTATGACGTGGTGACGGCAGGCACGGGCGAGGAAGCCCTTGAAGTCTTCGAAAAGGAGGACCCGGACCTCGTCACCCTGGACATCCTGATGCCGGACATAGACGGCATAAGCCTGCTCAGGCGCATGAAGGAGATGAAGCCCCGTCTTCCCATCATCATGTCCACGGCATACGACTACAGGGACGACTTCGCCGTCTGGGCATCCGAGGCATACCTGGTCAAGTCGGCCGACCTCGACGAGCTCAAGTCGAAGATAAAGGAGCTTCTGAGCAAATAAATGGGCGTTATAAGAGCCGATATCGCGGTCTACGGTGGCTTTGTCATCTCCAGGGACGAGGGGGTCGTCTTCATAAGGGGCGCGTTGCCCGGCGAGCTCGTCGAGGTTTCCGTCAAGGAAAAGAAGAAGGATTACTCCGTCGCCGAGGTCACGGACATCATAGAAGCCTCCTCCGACAGGGTGGAGCCGAGGTGCCCGTACTTCGGGGATTGCGGAGGCTGCCAGCTCCAGTTCGCCTCTTACGACAAGCAGGTGGCGATGAAGACCGGCGTCCTGCTGGATTGCCTTGACAGGATAGGAAACGTGGAGGTCGAGCTCGGTCCGCCCCTTCTGGGCGGCGATTTCAACTACCGCCACAGGGCTCAGTTCAAGGTGTCCAGGGAGGGCAGGATAGGCTTCTACAGGGCGGGAACCAGGGACGTGGTGCCCATAGAGAGCTGCCCGCTCATGGTCGACGACATAAACGCCGCCCTCTCAAGGCTCTCGACGGGGGGGCTCAAGGGCATAAAGGAGGTCCACGTCACCTCCGGGGACTGCCTGTCGGCCCTGCTCAAGGGGGTCGCCTTCGAAGAGGCCCTCGCGGAGGCCTTCCTCGAGATGGGCTTCGGCTCCGTGGCCTTCGACGACGGGACCTATGCGGGCAAGGGCCACGTGGCCTTCGACTTGATGGGGCTCGTATACACGGTCTCGCCCTGGAGCTTCTTCCAGAGCAACTGGTCCCTGAACGCAGAGCTCGTCGGAACGATCAGGGACGCCCTGCTTCCCCTGGAGGGCAAGAGGGTGCTTGACCTCTATGCCGGGGCGGGCAACTTTTCGCTTCTCCTTGCCAGGGAGGGGGCCGAGGTGTCGGCGGTGGAGGAAAACCCCCACTCCATTAAGGACGGCCAGCGCAACGTCTCCTACAACAAAATCCGCAGGTACAGGTTCGTGAAGGGAAGGGCCGAAAGCCCCAGGCTCAAGGGAGCCTTTGACATCGCCGTCCTGGACCCCCCGAGGCCAGGCCTCACGAACGAGGCGATGAAGGTAGTCCAGGAGCTTGCCCCGGAGAGGATTGCCTACGTCTCGTGCAACCCCGCCACGTTTGCCAGGGACCTCAAGAAGCTCGTCCCTCTCTACGACATCGAATCGGTGCGGATTGCGGACCTCTTCCCGAATACCTACCACGTCGAGTCCCTGGCGCTTCTGAGCAAAAAAGAAACAGGGGACTAGAGCCCCCCTTCTCCATGCCGTATTAGTCCTGGACCACCCCCCGGTGCGTGCTGGGACGGCGGGGCCGCGATGCTTAGTGTGGCCCGTGTATTAGCATGGGGAGGCACCGTACGCAAGCGTACTTCTCCTCGCCCTCGTGCACCACCTTGAGGTACACTCTTTCCTTGTCGTCGGTCTCGCAGACGAAGCACTTGACCTGCATCACTCCTCCTCCAGCTCGTTGATTTCCTTAACTATCACCTCTGGGTCGAGATTGTGCATCATGGCCCCGAAGCCTATGGACTCGACGTTTATGCCCGGGCAGGTGAAACAGCCCCCGCCGAAGTATTTCTGGATTATCTCCTGGGCGCCGGGTACTTCCTTGATGACTTCCCCGATCACGGAGTCTTTGGTAACCCTCTTCTTCGCCACAGCCATTTGGACCTCCTCTTTCAGCGTATTTTTGACTTCCACAATTCCAGAATATCAGATATAATCTGAGTCGGTCTATGATGCCGGTCATATGAGCTTGGTCATTGCCGGGGAGGCGTCCTGGGGCTATGATACCAGAAAAAGCCTAAGGAGGGAATATGGACAGGTTCGTAAAGAATTTCATCGCCATGAGCATGGTTTACCTTGCCGTGGCCTCGTTTATGGGCGTGGCAATGCTGGCCTCTCCCGGGCTCCTGGCCCTCAAGTTCGTGCACTCTCACTTGATGCTCCTCGGATGGGTCTCCATGATGATTTACGGGGTGGGCTACCACATCCTGCCGCGCTTCGCCGGGAAACTCATCAAGAAGCCGGGCCTCTGCGAGCTCCAGTTCTGGATGGCCAACGTCGGGCTCGTGGGCATGCTGGCCTTTTACGTACCCATGATTTACGGGGAGCCCACCAAGGTTCTGGTCGCCGCCACGGTGGGATTCGCCCTGATGGAGGCCGTGTCCATCCTGCTGTTCTTCTACGTCATGATGACCACCGTCTTCAGCAAGGAGGAAGCGGCTCACTAAGTCTCACTGGGCGAGGGGCTAATAGGCGAGGGCCCTGAGCTTCTCGGGGTCCTTGATGACTATCTGCCCTTCCTCCTCGGCGACGATGCCGCTTTTCTTGAACTGGCTCATCGTCCTTATGGAAGTCTCCACCGTGGTGCCCACCATGTCGGCGATGTCCTGCTTGGTCAGCCTGAAATCAATGACCGTGCCCTCGGGGGTCTCCCTCCCGGACTTCTC
>JASFVA010000269.1:0-3051 GCA_050050055.1 Nitrospirota bacterium | reverse complement strand
AATTACAGCTTTTGGAGGGTGCTGCCCGGGAGGCGCTCATGCGCCTCCCGGGCGGGGGGCGAGTTAGAAAGTAAAGATCGCGTCGGCGTTCTTTCCGCTCTCCAGTATCTTCGAGGCGTTGACGAACTTCGCGCCCTCTATGGCGGCATCCTCGTGGAAGCCCCGGGCGTCCGAGGAGGGGTGGCAGACGTAGAGCACGCCGTCCATGTCGAGGTAGTTCTGGAGCATCATGTTTATGGGCTCGAAGGTGGCGAACTTCAGGGAGTCGTCGATGGCCCCCTTCTTTGCGATGTTGACGGCCTCGTCCATGAGGAATATCTCGCACTCATAGTCGAAAGAAATCGCCGTCAGGGCCTGGGCAAGGACGGCCGAGACGTTCTCGGTGTCCTTGTAGGGGTCGCGCGATATGACGTAAACAACTTTAGCCATGCTGAACCTTTCTCCTTTAAATAAATAGTGTGGTGTTGGACTGATACGAGCTGTTGAGGAACGCGGCCACGCCGCCGACCTCTATGCCATCCAGGAGGTCTTCCTTCTTTATGCCCATGACGTCCATGGACATCTGGCAAGCGATTATCTTGAGGTCGAACTCCATGGCCATCTCGATGAGGGAGTTCAGGCCCTCGACGTTCTTCTTGCCCATCATGTACCTGAAGAGCTTGGGGCCGATGCCCGCGAAGTTCATCTTGGAGGTGGGCAGCTTCATGGGGCCCTTGGGCCTCATCCACAGGACCATCTTCTCGAGGAAACCCCTGCCGGCGGTGGAGAAGCTGGGCTTCTTGATGACGTCCATTCCCCAGAAGGTCACGAACATGGTGACCTCCTTGCCCATGGCGAGGGCGCCGTTGGCGATTATGAAGGCCGCCATGGCCTTGTCCATCTCGCCGCTCATCAGCACCATGGTGAGGGCCTTGTCCTTTTTCTCGAGCTTCGCTATGCGCCCCTCGAGCTCCGCGACCTTGTCGGCCACGCCCGGCATTTCCTTCGCCTTCTCGGTAATCTCGTTGCTCATGGAACCTCTTCCCCCTTGCTTATTTCTTGGTTATCACCGCGGTGATGTCCTTGCCCTCTTTGGTGATGCCGTCGAGGGCGTTGCCCGTCTCGTTGCACCAGGCGGTGATGTCCGGCTCGAAGCCGGGGTCGTCGCAGACGACCTCGAAGACGTCGCCGCTCTGCGCCTTCTTGAAGGCCATGGCGGTCTTCATGATGGGCATGGGACACGCCATCCCCTTGAAGTCGAGTTTGGTCTTGGCCATTTCATCCTCCTTAATCCAGTAATATTGCGCTGAAGGCCACCTTAAAAATTCGTTTATATTACTATTTTTGAATATGAAATGTCAATAAGATTCAAAATATTGAAACTCGTTGACATAATCCGCCCCGCCATGTATACTCTTTTAGCCTTGAAATTGTGCTTAGTTAAATAATATGCTGTCGGGGGGCAGTTTGCAACCCAAAAAACTGTTGCTTGGAGGGGCTATGAGAAAGATTTTTGTTTTATTGGCAGTGCTTGCCTTGGCCGTGGGGACGGCGGGCACGGCGGCGGCAACGAACGGCGATAACCTGATTGGAATTGGACCCATCTCCAGGGCCATGGGAGGGGTCGGCATCGCGGCTCCGCAGGACGCCATCAGCGCGACCTTCGCAAACCCGGCGGGCATGTGCTTCGGCCCATACTGCCCGGGCTCGGAGGTCAATTTCGCGGGCACGCTGTTCATGCCGAGGCCCGAGACCAAACTTACCGGACTGGGACCCTCGGCGATCCAGAAGGACAGCGACAAAAAGGTATACGCCATACCGGCCTTCGGCCTGTCCATTCCCATCAACCCGAAGTTGAGGTTCGGCCTCTCTGCCTACGGCGTCTCGGGCCTCGGGGTGGACTACAGGGACACCGGCGTGCCGAATAACCTTAACACCCAGCTCCAGATAATGAAGTTCTCGCCGAACATCGCCTACCTGGTCAACGACAACCTCTCCGTGGGCCTGGGCCTGCATATAGACTACTCGGCCCTGGACCTCGGCTCGGGCACCTCTTTCAACTACGGCGTGGGCGCCCAGGTGGGGGCCATCTACAAGGTCAGCGACTACGTCTCGCTTGGCATCACGTACAAGACCCCGCAGAACGTGGACCACGAAAATGTTTCGGACTTTGACGGCGACACCGCTTTGGACGACCTGGAGCTGGAATCGCCGCAGGAGCTTGGCATAGGCGTCGCGGTAGAGCCCATGCCCGGCAAGCTCCTTATCGAGGTAAACGCCAAATGGGTCAACTGGGGCGATGCCAAGGGATACGAGGACTTCGACTGGGATGACCAGTATGTCATCGCCGTGGGAGCCCAGTTCAAGCCCACCGAGAAGCTGGCCCTCAGGCTCGGCTACAACTACGGCGAAAACCCCGTACAGGTGCACGATAACTTCGACGGCACGACTTCGACGAACGTTCAGGGCAAGAGCGTTAACACCTTTAATTACGAATTCCTGAGGATAGTAGGCTTCCCGGCCATCGTGGAGCACCACCTGACGGCCGGCATTGGCTATGAGTTCTCCGACGCCTTCGCCGTAAACCTGGGCTACATGCATGCCTTTGAGGAGACCATAACGGAAAACGGGACGATTCCCACACCCGTTATACTTGAGTCCACCCTGGAGGAGGACAGCCTGGAGTTCGGCATGACCTGGAGGTTCTAACCGGAGTCGCTTTAACCTTAAACGTATAAGTAGTATAATAAATAAATGCGGCCGGGGCCCGTGTCCCGGCCGCATCATTTTCCAAAACTTAAAGGAGGGACCGCCCATGGAAATGAAAGGCACGACAGTGGCCCTCGCCGCGCTAATGGCCCTATTGCTCATTTTCGCCGGCTCCGCGGGCGCCGAGGAGACGGATGAGCCCCTCCCGGAGTTCACCTTCACCGCCGTAGGCGGCCAGGCCTTAGAGAGCGGCGATCTGAAGGAAAAACCCCTCGTGATAGTGATGATGGCCTCCTGGTGCCCGCCCTGCAAGAGGGAGGCGCCGGAACTCGAGAAGGCCCACCTGGCCTACAAGGACAGGGG
>JASFVA010000268.1:0-3068 GCA_050050055.1 Nitrospirota bacterium | reverse complement strand
ACGGGGGCGTAGGTGTTGGTGTAGGGCTGGAAGTAGGCCAGGAAGCTTTCGGCCCCGTAGCGCTTCCTGAGCCAGGACATGCCGCCCCGGACCTGCTCGGCCACGGAGAGGGCGGGCCGGCAGGAGTGTGGGCGGAAGCTGTCGTTATTGCAGTATATGCAGCCCGAGACACCCAGGGTGCCGTCGCGGTTGGGGCAGGTGAAGCCGGCGTCGATGTTTACCTTGTGGACGGCCCTGCCGAAGCGATGCCGGACATACCGCCCGAAGGAATTGTACCTCATAGTGTAAATATTATCCCCCTTTGCGATTGAGCCTGTCAAACCGTCCCGCCCCCGGCGCCGCAGTGTCGGCCGCTGTTTTACGGGAGGGAACCGGCCCCGGCCCGCCACCCCCCGCGCCGCGGGCATCCTGCCATTGACTAAGGGGCCTCCATGTGGTAGAAGTCACTCATGGGAGCGCCCCTCTCGGGAGGGGCGCTTGAGACCTCTTAGCGTGAAGGGAGATTAAGGCGATGAAGAGACTGACTATGCTGGCCGTGGTTGTCGTTGCGGTGGCCCTGGCCGCCGGGGCCGCCCAGGGCGTGACGGTTAAGAGCAAGGAGGGGGTGGGCAATTACCTCGCCGACTCCAAGGGCATGACGCTCTATTATTTTAAGAGCGACTCCCCCGGCAAGAGCGCCTGCACGGGCGGATGCCTGAACTGGTGGCCCATATTCCATAGCGAGGACCTCCAGGTCCCGGAAGGCCTCGACGCCGGAGACTTCGGGGCTATAACCAGGGGGGACGGGAAGAAGCAGACGACCTTCAGGGGCTATCCCCTCTATTACTTCGGCGGCGACAGCAAGCCCGGCGACATGAAGGGCCAGGGCTCGAGGGGGGTCTGGTTCGTGGTGGACCCCGGGAAGTTCATGATGGAAGGGGAGATGATGCGGGAAGGAGAGGGCATGATGGAAGAAGGGGGAGGCATGATGGAGAGGCAAAAGAAGGGTTACGGCTACTGACGGGCCGTCACTTTCTCACCAGCTCTATGAGCGTCACCTCCGGCGGGGCGAAGACCCGCACGGGCGGCCCCCAGGTGCCCGTGCCCCGGCTCAGGTACATTACCGAGCCGCCGGCGAGGTCGTGCCGCCCGCTGGCGGGGTAGACCGCGAGGGTGGCCAGGTAGAAGGGGAATATCTGCCCCTTGTGGGTGTGGCCCGAGAGCTGGAGGTCGAAGAGCCCCTTCGAGGCCTCATCCACCTCGGGCCTGTGCTTGAGGAGGAGGGTGAACTTCTCCCCCGGCAGCCCGGAGAGCAGCTCGCCTTCGTCGACGAACCTCTTGCTGCCGAAATACCTCCCCGTGCTGTCCTCCACGCCGGCCACGTTTATCACCCCCGAGACGGCCTCGCCGCGGAGGACCTCGAAGCCCGAGTCCTCGATGAAGGCCAGGGCCTGCCGGAGGCCGGCGTAGAACTCGTGGTTTCCGGTGATGGCGTACTTGCCGTAGCGGGGCTTTATCTCCCGGAACATCCCGGCCAGGCCGGAGAGCCTGTTTATCTGTCCGTCCACGATGTCGCCCGTGGCCACGAGGATGTCGGGCTCGAGCCGCCGGACCTCGCCGAGTATCCTTCCCAGGCGCTCCTCCCTCACGATGAGCCCCACGTGTATGTCCGATATCTGCACGATTCGCAGGCGCTCCACCCCCGGCGGAAGCTTCTGGGTCTCGATGGTGAGCCTTTCGGTGCGGATGTTCAGGGCGTCGAAGTATCCGTATGCCAGGAGGGCAAGGGCCAGGAAGAAGGGCACGAGGAAGGCCCCCCTGCTCGAGAGGGACAGGGCGGCTATGTTCTTATTCAGAACGGAGCCAGCCCCCCTGGCCAGGAGCAGGTAGATGTCCAGGGGAATCGAGATGCTCACGAAGAGGAAGATGAGGCCCAGCCACATGTAGCCCAGGTGGGAAAGCGCCATGGCCGCAAGCTCGAGCCCCTGCTTCTCGAGGAACCAGACTATAAGGGGGGCAAAGACCATGACTGCCATGAAAATGGCCGGGAGCGCTGCCCAGGACCAGTCCAGCCCAAGCGAGGCCTTCGACCTGATAAAGGCGTAGAGGTGCATGAGGACGTAGACGGCGAAGAAGCCTATCAGAAAGAGTCTCATGGATAATATCCCCTCAAACGCCGAACCCGCACCCGCCGGGCCGTATCACGGCCCCGGCGCGCTGTCCCGACCAAGCCCCGGCCCGGTGCACGCCGGGCTCTATGCGGTCTCCTCCGAAAGCCAGGCGAGATAGGCCTCGGAGCCCCTGACTATGGGCAGCGCGATTACCTCCGGCACGCTGTAGGGGTGGAGCTCCCTGACGCGCCTCTCGAGCGCTTCGAAAAGGTCCTCGCGGCTCTTGGCAACGAGCAGCACCTCGGGCTCGTCCTCTATCTTTCCCTCCCAGCGGAAGACCGAGCGAAGGTTGCCCACGACGTTCACGCAGGCCGCGAGCCTCTCCTCCACGAGGGCCCTGGAGATTTCCATCCCCTCCTTCTCGGAAGGTGCGGTTATCAGGACGACGATGTTCCCCATGGCGCAAAGCCTCCGGTCGGGAAAAGTTGCCGGGAAGACCCGGAAGCTACTTGAGCTTCAGGGCCCTCCTGTTAAGTTTACCATCTTTCATGAGGGTAAGTCTTTTGCCGTCCCCGTCGGAGAGGACGACGGTGGGCAGGAAGAAAACGAAATCCTGGTGGAAGGGGGTGTGCACCCTGCCTCCGAAGGAGCTCGAGTCCCCGAGGGCGAAGTGCACGGTGCCGAGAATCTTTTCGGACTCCAGTATGTTGTCGGGCCGCGTGGCCCGGTCGTTCGTGCCTATGCCGAGCTCGGCGAGGTTGCGGTTTTCGGGACGCTCCGAGAGCTTCCTTTCGAGCTCCAGGGCGAACTCCTCGTTGCCCTGGACCGAGGTCACCAGCCCCTCCTTTATGGTGAGCCTCACGGGCGAGGAGAGCTCCCGCGTGGGCGCCCATTCGAGGACCAGGGTTCCCCTGGCCGTGCCCTCCAGCGGCGCCAGGTAGACCTCGCCGGCCGGGAGGTTGCCGAAGGAGCCCGGCT
>JASFVA010000267.1:0-3092 GCA_050050055.1 Nitrospirota bacterium | reverse complement strand
GCGCGAAAACCCCCTCTTCGAGCAGTACGACCGGCTGCTGGAGGTAGCCAAGAGGCACGACATGACCCTCAGCCTCGGCGACAGCCTGAGGCCGGGTTGCCTCGAGGACGCGACCGACAGGGCGCAGCTGGAGGAGCTCCTGACGCTCGGCGAACTGAGGGACAGGGCGCTCGAGGCCGGGGTGCAGGTCATAATCGAGGGGCCGGGGCATGTTCCCCTCAGCCAGGTGGAGCTGAACATCAGGCTGCAGAAGGAAGTCACGAAGGGCGCGCCCTTTTACGTCCTCGGTCCCCTGGTCACCGACGTGGCCATGGGCTACGACCACATCGCCGGGGCCATCGGCGGCGCCGTCGCTGGGGCTGCCGGCGCGGACTTCCTCTGCTACGTGACCCCGGCGGAGCACATAAAGCTCCCGGGGGTGGAAGACGTCAAGGAGGGCCTGATCGCCTCGAAGATAGCGGCCCACGCCGCGGACATAGCCAAGGGCATCCCCTCGGCCATGGAGAAGGACATGAAGATGGCCCGGGCGCGCAAGGCCCTGGACTGGGAAGGCCAGATCGCCATGAGCTTCGACCCCGAAAGGGTCAGGAGCTGGCGCTCGCAGATACCGCGCGCCGTGGACGAGGTCTGCAGCATGTGCGGCGAGTTCTGCGCGATAAAGACGGTCGAAAAGGCCCTGAGGAAGAAGTAGTCCCCCGCCTGCATAACCTTCCGCACCATCTCGTGGCCGGCTGCGCTTCCCGGCTGTGTTTCTTGGGTCGTCGCAGTGGCATGTACCTTGGCCGGCCGTCTTGCGGGCCCGGCCGACGGGAGGAAAGGAACGGGCGCGGAAAAATCTCGCCCCGGATTAGGATATACTAAACCGGTGCGCTTACTTACGAATAGAGAGAGGACATGGAAAAGAAGATACTGATTAACGCGAGGCACCCGGAGGAGAAGCGGGTGGCCATCGTAAAGGGGCAGCGGCTCACTGACTTCTACGTGGAGGTCTCTTCGGCCGCCCACGTGAGGGGCAACATTTACAAGGGCAAGATCACCGCCCTGGACCGGGGCCTTCAGGCCGCCTTCGTCGACTTCGGCACGGAAAAGCAGGGATTCCTCCCCCTCAGGGAGGTAATGCCCGAGAGCTACCAGACGAAGACCAAGGCCAAGAACCCGAAGATCACGGAGGTGCTTGCCAAGGGGCAGGAAATAGTGGTCCAGGTGGAGCAGGACCAGCGGGGCACCAAGGGGGCGAAGCTCACTAACCGCCTCTCCCTTCCTGGGCGGTACCTCGTCATGATCCCCGGCAAGGAGCGCCTGGGCATCTCCAGGAAGATCGAGGACAGGAAGGCCAGGGAGCGCCTGAAGGAGGCCTTCGAGGGCCTGAGGGTTCCCAAGAGCATGGGCTTTATCCTCAGGACCGCCGGGGAGGACTGCTCCGCTGAGGAGCTCTCGGCGGACCTCAAGTACCTCACGAAGCTCTGGAACAAGATGAAGAGGGAAGCCAAGCAGGCCCTGGCCCCCAGCCTTATATACAAGGAGGAAGACATCGCCGTCCGCACGGTCAGGGACTACCTCGTCCCGGACGTCGAGGAGGTGATAGTCGACGACCGCGAGACCCTCCAGCGGGTCAAGAAATTCCTGAAATTGACCATGCCCTGGCGCTCCATAAACGTCGCCCTTTACCGCAAGAGCGAGCCCCTCTTCGACCACTACGAACTGGAAGACCAGATCGCCCGCCTGGGCGACAGGCAGATAGACCTGCCTTCGGGCGGGACCATCGTAATCGACAAGGTGGAGGCCCTCACGGCCATAGACGTCAACTCCGGGAGGGCCAAGCACAAGGACATCGAGGCCCTCGCCCTGCGCACAAACATCGAGGCGGCCGATGAAATCGCCCGCCACCTCAGGCTCCGGGACATCGGCGGGCTCATCGTCATCGATTTCATCGATCTGAAATCGCCGAAGAACTACCAGAAGGTCGAGGAGCGGCTCCGGGAGGCCCTGGACCAGGACAAGGCCCATTACGACATCACCAGGATATCGAAGTTCGGCATCCTCGAGATGTCGCGGGAGCGCATGCGGGCGACCCACATCGAGGCCACCAGCCCGACTTGCCCCACCTGCGGCGGCTCCGGGGTCGTGAAGTCGCCGGAGCTCGTGGCCGTCTCGGCCCTGAGGAAGATACACTCGCTGGCCTCCGGGCAGGGAGTGCGGAAGATGACCTGCAGGCTGCCCGTGGAGGGCGCCAACTACATGATGAGCCGTCTCCGCGAAAGCCTTGCCGCCATGGAAAGCGAGTTTACCCTGGAACTGACTCTACAGGCCGACCCCTCCCTGAACCCCGGGGAGTTCGCCGTGGACGTCGAGGAGGCCAAAGCGGAGGAAAAGAAGAAGCCCGAGGAGGAGAAAAAGGCGCGCCGGGGCCGGGGCAAGCCCAGGCGGAAAAAGAAGAAGGCGCCCCAGGGCGAGGAGGCCGGGGAGAAGGAGGAGCCCGGGCCGGAGGCCGGGGAAGCCGAAAAGCCCCAGGCCGAAGCCGGCGCGAAGAAACGGAGGCCCAGGAAGCGCCGCCGCCGCCCGGCAAAGAAGAAAGCGGCTTCCGGTGAAGAGGCGGGTCCCTCCGAGGCATGACCCCCGGGATTCGATTTCCTGTTGCTTAAAGCATCTTTTCGGTAAATCGGCGTCGACCGCGTTAAGCAAATGAACCGCCTTACCACGTCCTGAAACCCCCAGAGGATTATCGCGGGGTACGGCTGTAATATTGGTAGGAAGCACTTCTCGCCGCAACTTCGCCTTTACGGATGTCAGCGCAGCGTCGTCAGGTCCCCGGAGCTTATCTTCCTGAGGCGGCGGTTCGGGAGGCGGAGGATGAGGCGTCCTTCGTCGTCTATGTCCATGGCGGTCCCGGTGAAGGCGGCATCGCCCTCCGTGACCCTGACCCTCTTTCCGAGGGTGGAGGAGAGCTCCCGCCATTTGCGGAGCAGGGGCTTCCTGCCTTCCTTCCCGAGCGCCCCGAGCTCCTCGGACATGCGGTTCAGGACCGCCGCGGCGATGGGCGTGCGCCTGTGCTTCTCTCCCGTTTCCCTCAGGACGGAGGTGGCTATGTCCCT
>JASFVA010000266.1:0-3099 GCA_050050055.1 Nitrospirota bacterium | reverse complement strand
CATTACGATCTATAGGATGTCTTAAATAATCTTCCTTACTGTAAATCCCCATAGATTCAATTTTCGTTCTGATATCTTCTTCCCAGTAGGCGACCAATCGGTATATTAAGTGTCGCACAGATGAAATAATAAAATTCTTGCTTTGCTTATTTATGGCTGAATCTATTTTGGTTAAATGATCATATTGAATAAGCTTAGAAGATAAAATTTTGAAAAGGGAGAGCAATTCTTTTTTTGTTAACTGCTTCAAAATTACATCGAATTCATTTAAATGATCTTTGCCACTATAATATAACCCATAAGATTCATTAACCGGCAGATCAAATCTTTTCTCAGAAAATAATAATATTATTTCATCAAAAAGGATATCCACCCAATTCTTTCGATTTTTCTTGTTCTTTGGATTCCTTTTGTTCTCAAGACTCTTATTATCTTCGAACCAATAGGGACGATCTCTACGCTTCCAATTGGCAATTGTTTTTTTCTCATTAATATAATATTTTCGGTAAGATTCGACTGGATCGCCAGTATTGTATTCGTCTGGTAATAATATTTTAAAATCAGTCGGCCCTATATCGGGCAGGGGCGGCTCGTATTCTCTTAGCCATTTTATGTAATATTCATATTCGTGGGTTTTCCTCCATCTAAACAAATATTCTTTACACAGCGCAAGTCCAAATTTGTATAGCCATCTATAATTTTGTATCGATTCCCTGACCCATAAACAGTGTGGATGTTTAATGTCATTTAATATCTTTGCTCTATTCATTCCGAATTGTTTTATTATTGAAGAATGATATCTCATAGCTCTATCTTCTTGTGCAGAAAACAGAATTTCTGTCGCATCAATTATCCGTATTGATATATGCTTATCGCAGTGATACTCTGCACATATATGCGGATCTCTGTCTAACACGTATATTTTCATGACCCCGCCCGGGCAAGTTGATTTTAACAGCGCACCCGCAATTTAAAATATATCATAAAATTGGGGTTTCATCTAATTCACTCCTGAATGTGGACTATCCTTCCTAAAGTGGTAGTCGCTTACGCTTACCTGGAGACATAAATACCCTCACACCCTCACCCTGAGCATGGGGAGGCCCAGGCGCTGGCGGGCGTTTTCTCCCCTGAGAAGCCGGTAGGCCCTCTCGGGCGTGTCGCCGCGGTCGCCCTCGTGCCTGGCCTGGAGCTTCGAGGGGAGGCTCGCCGCGTGCTGCACCGTGTGCTTTCCGAACTCGCGCGAGAGGGTGTCCACCACGCCGTAGACCTTGGAGAGCCTCTCCACCCGCGCCGCGTCGTCGAAGAGCGAGCACTGCACCCTTCCCTCCGGGACGAGGCCGGCCAGCACCACCCCCGTCTGGCGGTAGAGCGCCCCGCGCCTGTAGGAGCGCCCGAAGCCCTCCCGGAGGGGGCCGAAGAGCTCCGAGGGGTAGGCCGTGGCGCGGCTCAGTTTCACCTCCGCGCCGGAGTGCCTGAAGTCCTGCGTGCGGAGGAAGACGACGAGCCTCGTTGCCGCGAGACTGTGGCGGCGCGCCTTTATGCAGGAGTTCTCCAGGTTCCGGGCAAGCTGGGCGAAGACGAAGCCCTCGTCCTCCGAGGGCGGGGTGAAGGTGCGGGCCTTGCTTATGGACTGGTAGCTCGACTTCGCCTCCCTCACCACGGGGTAGAGGCTCCGCCCGCTGAGCTCGTGCCAGACCTCGCGGTAGGGCTTCGAGAGGTGCTTTTCTATAAACCCCTCGTCCGCCCGGGCGAAGTCCAGGGCCGTATGGATGCCGTGCTTTGCCAGGAAGGAGACCGTGTTTGGCCCCACGCCCCAGAGCTTCCCCACGGGAAGGTCCTCGAGATACAGGTGTATGTCCCTGCCGGGGATGAGCGTGAGGCCGTGGGGCTTCCGGTGCTTGGAGGCCACCTTGGCGAGCACCTTCGAGAGGCTAACGCCCACAGAGACGGTGATTCCGAGCTCGGCCTCCACGGCCTCCTGTATCTTGCGGGCGATATCGCCGTAGGGGCCGTGGAAGGTTCGCCTCAGTCCCGTGAGGTCGGCGAAGGCCTCGTCTATGGAGTACTCCTCCACGTCGGGCGTGAAGCGGCGGATTATCCCGAACATCCTCATCGAGAAAAGGCTGTAGGTCTCGTAGTCGGAGGGCACGAGCACGGCCTCGGGACAGATCTTCTTCACCTCGAAGAGCCTCATCCCCCGCTCCACTCCCCGGGCCTTGGCCTCGTAGCTTGCCGCGGCCACAATGCCGCGCTCCTTGCCCGTGATGACGGGCCGCCCCCGGAGCTCGGGCTTCACGGCCTGCTCGCAGGAGGCGAAGAAGGCGTCGGCATCCAGGTGTAGGATGGCGCGGGGCCAGGAGCGTATGGTCAAGGGCTGTTCCATGGTGCATTCCTCTTAATAAAGTAATCCTTTTATAAAGTATTCCTTACGGCAACCCGAATTAATTGGGGCTTCGCCCCATACCCCGGTTCATTTTCTTGCTTGCACAACGCTTTTATAGGCTCGGCACTCCCTCGCCCCGGACACGGATCGCTTCTGACCCTACAGCCTCCCTTCGCTTCGCTGAGACTTTCGAAGGGGTTCTGTAGAAGGATTCTTTCCCTGCTGTCCAAAAGCTTTGGACAGCAGGGGTTATCTGTACTTCCTCACCACCGCCGTCACCACGCCGGCTATGCGGAGCTCCCTCCTGGGCCTTATGGGCTGGTACTTGGGGTTCGCCGGGACGAGCACCGCGCCCTGCCCCCTCCTTTTGAGGTACTTCATGGTCCATTCGCCGTCCACCTCGGCGATGACTATGTCGCCGCTCCTGGGGCTCTGGCCCTTGTCCACCAGCACCATGTCCCCCGGGAGTATGCCCGCCCCGCTCATGGAGTCCCCCGAGACCTTTAAAAGAAAAGTGGCGTCGGGGTTTTCTATGAGGAGGTCGTCCAGGGAGAGGGTGTCGCAGAGCTCCTCCTCGGCGGGGCTCGGGAAGCCCGCCTCCACGGTGCCGAGCACGCGCGCCGGGGCCCCTATCGAGCCCGGCAGGAGCCTTCCGGTCCCGTCCCGCCTTACGGCGCCGAGCCTCTCGAGCCTTCCCACGAGCTTGAAGACGG
>JASFVA010000265.1:0-3099 GCA_050050055.1 Nitrospirota bacterium | reverse complement strand
GATGTCCAGGAGCCTCTTTCCCTTGATGTTATATACGTTCCTCCTGACGCCCGACAGGGGGTTGCTCACGAACCACAGGTCGTCCATGTGTTCCACGGGCAGCTTTCCCATGACCTCCTTGTAGAAACTCGGGATGTCGTATACGGCAATGCCCCTTAGCTTGCACTGGAGCGCCTTCCTCAGCGTCCCTAAGTCCTTGAGCTTGGGAATATCCAATACCACCGTGTTGATGCCCTTCATCAGGCTCTCGTCCGAAAGCTTATCGGTCCCCCCGAGGACCATGGGGGAATTTCGAGCGCCCCAGGTGGCGGGGTCGTCGTCGAGGAAGCCGGCCACCTCGTAGTCGAAGTTCCCGTTTACCGAGGCGCAGAGGGCCCTGCCCGCCGGGCCCGCGTCGACGATCAGCATCGGCCTGGTCCTTCTGAGGAACCGCCTAAAGGCCCACTCGTAGAGGAGCCGCCAAGAAAGCGTAAGGACGGCCACCATGACCGCCGTCGCGAGCAAAACCCCTCTCCCGGTTTTCATGTAGGGCAGAAAGAACGCGGCAATCGACACCGCCCCCGCGGCGCAGGCGTTGGCCGCCAGGAACCTGTAGAGGTACCTTGCGCTCTTGAAACCGAGGTCGAAGGCGTAGAGGTCCAAGAGGTAAAATGACATGAAGTATATTGCCAGTATTGACGGCCCCGTCAGCGAGGGCTCCAGCACGAGCCACCTGAGGCCGCCTTCCCCGAGCGAGGTCGAAACGAAAAAGGCGGCATATATCAGGCAGACGTCACCGGCGAAGAGAAGGAGGGCTTTCTTTGGAATGTATCTCATCATGGGGGGAGTCCTCCCTTCAGCTGGAATCGGCGACGACGCAGTAGAGCTTGCCCACCCTCTCGAGCCTTCGCAAATCCAGATTCGCTTGGCTCAGGAGCGCGAGCACCTCCTTCCTGGAGTAGAAATACACCGGGCAGCCCTTCATCCTGAGGCGGAACTTCCTCACGGGGGCCCGCCAGGTGTACTTTCTGGGGAAGGAGAGTATGACCCTGCCGGCCGTCTGCTCTTTCATCCATTTCATGAGCGGCAGGGGATCTTTCACATAATCGAAGAGGCCCATGCCGATGGTTACGTCGTATTTGTCCTCCAGGGCCAGCTCCAGCGGGTCGCCGAGCGAGAACACGCACGTAGAGTGGAGGCCGTACTTGACGGCCCTTCTTCTGCTTATCTCCACCATGGCGTCCGAGACGTCTATGCCGTGCACCACCCTGGCTCCCTGCCGGGCCAGGGCGAGGGAGTAGTGCCCCGTTCCGCATCCGACGTCCAGCACATCCTTGCCCACCACGGGGACCGAACTCTCCATGGTGAACCTGAAGCGCTCGTACATGTCCTTCCGGAAGACCCCGTCGAGGGCCGCGTTCACCCATCGCTTCTCCCCGGAGTATATGGAGTCGAAGTCCAGGGCGTTCCTGTTCCAGAAATTCTTCTGTACCTCCGTTTCCGTTATCACAGTCCCAACACCTCCTTCATCGGGGCAAACTCGAAGTCCCCCAGCAGCCTTTCGAGCTTCCCTTCGGTATTTTCCAGGTTGCAATAGTGCCGGAACCTCTTGAGCACCGGCAGCGGCACCCTGGGCTGCCCCGGGTCGAGCTCCCAGGGGTGGATGTAGAACACATGGGGCCGTCCCTCGCTGTTGACCCTGCCTACCAGGCGCTTGAATATGCCGTAGGGCATGAGCCTGAAGTAGCCTCCTCCCGAGCAAGGGATGCTTTTGCCCCCGGCCCTAACGACCGATAGGGGGAATTCCACGAGCCCCCTCATGGAATGGGGCCCGAGCGGGACCCCCTCGTAGCCGTAGTCGGGATGAAAGGACACGGGGAATATCGAGGAGTCGTACCTGATGCCGTTTCTCGCCAGGATGTCGACGGCCCACAGCGTCTCGCCCACTATGGAGAAGGAGGGGGCGCGGTAGCCCAGGATGTCCTGCCGCACGAGCCCCCCGATTGCCCCGAGAGACCGCTTCAGGTCTTCCTCGAAGGCCTCGGGCGTCATGTCGGTCACGGGGGTGTGGGAATGACCGTGGGTGGCTATCTCGTGCCCCTCCCGGCATATTTCGCGTATCAGCTCCGGCGCCCGCTCGGCCACCCACCCCAGGACGAAAAAGGTGGCCTTGGTGCCGTGCCGATCCAGGATTTCCAACAGCCGGCGGGCGCTTTCGGCAATCCTCAGCTCGCAGCGCCCCCAGTCCTCCGCCCCGATGGCTCCGCTGAGGTTACGCACGCAGAACCAGTCTTCCAGGTCCACGGATATGGCGTTTATCACGGGCTCATGTCTCCGTCGCTACTTTTGGGAGGGCGAGGAATAATAAGGTATGGTCCTGTAAACCTTGTCCCTGGAAAGAAAATACCTGTGCTTGAGAAAATAGTACGCCAGACCCTTTACATGCTCCCAGGTGGTCCTTCTGAACCAGGACTTCGCGGTGACCCTCCTTTCGGCGTGGACTATGACGGCCTCGGGGTTATAAGTCACCCGATAGCCCGCCTGCCAGACCCTCAGGCAGTAGTCCACGTCCTCGGGGCCGTAGAAGATCCTGCTGTCTATGGGCCCGACCCTCTCGTAGGCCTCCCTCCTTATCATCTGGCACGCGCCGGTCACGTAGTCCACGTCCCTTATGCTCCCGTGGTCCCAGTCCCTGAACTCCACTTCTTTCAATAGCCCTTCGGCCCACCCGAAGCGGTAGCGCCGGAGGGCCTTGCTGACCACGGTGGGAAACTTGTGGCATGTGTACTGAAGCGCGCCGTCCTCGTCGGTGAGCTTCGCGGCCACGAGTCCCACGTCGGGATGGGCTCGCAGATAGTCCACCAGCGTCCTTAGCGCGCCCGGCCGGACTATGGTGTCCACATCGAGAAGGAGCAGATATTTCCCCTTCGCCCTGCGGAGCCCCTGGTTCCTGGCGGGCATACCGATGTTCCTCGCGTTGCCGAGCAGCACCACGTGGGGATAATCGCGGCGGACCATCCCGGCCGTGCCGTCTCCGGAGGCGTTGTCCACGACTATTACCTCGTGGCTCAGGCCCCCGGCGTCGAGGGAGGCGAGGCACCTCACGAGAAACTCCCTGGA
>JASFVA010000264.1:0-3100 GCA_050050055.1 Nitrospirota bacterium | reverse complement strand
TGGAGCCCGGCACGGGCTTCATAAGGGCCATCGTGGGGGGCTACGACTACAGGAGGAGCGAGTTCAACCGCGCCCTCTACGCCAGGCGCCAGCCCGGCTCGGCCTTCAAGCCCATAGTCTTCGCCACGGCGCTCCAGAACGACTTCACCCCCGCCAGCATCATCGATGACGCGTTCGTGGCCTTCCAGAAGACCCTGGACGGCCCGGTGCCGAACCCCGACCCCGAGTACGACCCCCTGGAGGACCCGGACTTCGACCCCGAGGACTACTGGGTGCCCGAGAACTACGACGACGAATACCACGGGCCGACGAGGCTGCGCGAGGCCCTGGCCCAGTCCCGCAACGTGGTCAGCGTGAAGCTCGTGGACAAGGTGGGCTACCGCAACGTCATCTCCCTTGCCAGGGCCATGGGCATCAAGGACGACCTCCCCCGGAACCTCACCATAGCCCTGGGCACGATGACCGTTACCCCCCTGGACCTCACCTCCGCCTACGGCGTCTTCGCAAACGGCGGCGTGCAGATGAAGCCCATAGGAATAAAGTACATCATCGACCGCCGGGGCAGCGTGGTGGAGAACAACGAGCCCCGGGGGAAGCGGGTGCTGGACGAGCAGACGGCGTTCCTCATAAACTCCATGCTCCAGGACGTGGTCAGCCACGGCACGGGCTGGAGGGCCAGGGCCCTCAGGAGGCCCGTGGCGGGCAAGACCGGGACCACCAACGAGTACAGGGACGCCTGGTTCCTGGGCTACACGATGGACATGATGGCGGGCGTCTGGGTGGGTTACGACGACATGTCCCCCCTGGGGGAGGACGAGACGGGCTCCAGGGCCGCGGCCCCCGTATGGGTGGATTTCATGAAGACCGTGTCGGCCAACTACGAGCCGAAGGAGTTCCCGGTGCCCGAGGGAATCACCACCCGCATCATAGACCGGGAGACCGGCCTCCTCGCCAACCGCTGGACGGACGACCCCCTCCTGGAGTACTTCAAGGAGGGCACCGAGCCCCGGGAAGTGGCCCCCACCATCTGGCAGACCATCGAGCCCGACAGCCTCATCTTCGACCCCGATATGTGATATCCTTTAAGGGTTCGAGGGCACGAGGATTCAGTGGAGAAGAATATTCCGCCCGAACCCCCGGTCCCTTGGACCCTTGAACCCTATTTCTTTTCTATGGAGGTATCATGGTAGAGCCAAGGATATTCCGGCAGTACGACATAAGGGGGGTCTGGGGCAAGGACCTCGATGCCGGGGCGGTGGACGCCATAGGAAGGGCTTTCGCCGTATACCTGAAGGACAGGACGGAGAGCGGGGCGCCCGCCGTCAGCATAGGCTACGACGCCAGGAAGAGCTCGCCGGAGATACTCCAGACCCTCCAGGTCGCCCTGAACTCAAGCGGCGTCAGCGTCGTGGACATCGGCATGTGCCCCACCCCCCTCCAGTACTTCTCTCTCCACCGCCTGGACGTCCAGGGCGGCATAATGATAACCGGGAGCCACAACCCCCCGGAGTTCAACGGCCTCAAGCTCAGCGTGGGCAAGGAGACCCTCCACGGCGAGGCCATCCAGGAGATAAGGAAGCTCATAGAAAGCGGCCGGAAGACCGGGGGCTCGGGCGCCTCGCAAAAGCACGAGATAATACCCGACTACATGGAGTACATGAAGGAGAGGTTCCGGGACCCCGGTTTCGGCGGCCTCCGCGTGGTGGTGGACTCCGGAAACGGCACTGGCGGAGTCGTGGGCCCCGGGCTGATGAGGGACCTGGGGGCCGAGGTGACGGAGCTCTACAGCGAGCCCGACGGCAATTTCCCCAACCACCACCCCGACCCCGTGGTGCTCGAGAACCTCAGGGACCTCATAGCGAAGGTCAGGGAGACGGGCGCCCACGTGGGCATCGGCTACGACGGCGACTCCGACAGGATAGGCGTGGTGGACGAGGACGGCGAAGTGGTCTGGGGCGACAGGCTCATGATAATCTTCTCCCGCGACATCCTCAAGGACAACCCCGGCGCCACCGTCATCGGCGAGGTCAAGTGCTCCCAGACCCTCTACGACGACATAAGGGCCCGCGGCGGAAACCCCATCATGTGGAAGACGGGACACTCCCTCATAAAGAAGAAGATGAAGGACGAAGGCGCGCTCCTGGCCGGGGAGATGAGCGGGCACATCTTCTTTTCGCACCGCTACCTGGGCTTCGACGACGCCATCTATGCCGGCCTCAGGCTGGCGGAGATAATGAAGCGCTCGGGCGAGCCCTATTCGGTGAAGAAGCTCCTCCGGGGCGTCCCGGAGATGGTCTCCACGCCGGAGATCAGGGTGGATTGCCCCGACGAGAAGAAGTTCGAGGTGGCAGAGAAGATGAAGGAGGCCTTCAAGGACTACCCCGTCGTGGACATAGACGGCGTGCGCGTGAACTTCCCCGAGGGCTGGGGGCTCCTCAGGGCCTCCAACACCCAGCCCGCCCTGGTGATGAGGTTCGAGGCCAGGGACGAGGCCTCCCTGAAGAAGATACAGGAGACCGTGGAGGGGGAGTTAAAAAAGATCATCTGATATAGATAGTCCGAAGGTTATCCCTGGCGCATGGATTGGGGTACAAGCTTTGGACTTCTCCCCGACTTTCACAGGGGCAGGTTAGGCGAAAAATTGCGGGAGTACGACGTAAATCCACACCGAAAACTGTCCCAATTATCCATTGACAGTGATATAATAGGACACATAAAGAAAGGAGGCTGCAGATGCCTGAAATCAAGGACATGTCCGTTGAAGACCTTGAGTTTTTCATCGAGCAGAAGCTCCTGGAAATCCTCGGCGACCCTGATTCCGGCCTTACGCTAACGAAGGAGTTCCGGGGGAAGCTCGAAGAAAGGCTCAATAAACCATCCAAACGTATCCCCCACGAAGAGGTCCTGAAGAAGTTTGCCTAAGGTCGAGTAGACAGAGGACGCGCTCAAAGACCTCGATAAGCTTGACAGACAGATAGCAAAGCGCATAGTCAAGAAGGTTGACTGGCTGTCCCGCCATTTCGAAGGCGTGGTTCCTGAAAAGCTCTCCGGAGAGTTGGGCGGCATGTACAAATTGAGAGTAGGAGACTGGAGAGCGATC
>JASFVA010000263.1:0-3135 GCA_050050055.1 Nitrospirota bacterium | reverse complement strand
CGCGAGAATATCTCCACCCTGTCCCCGTCCTTGTGGACCTGGCAGCGGAAGCCGTCGTACTTGGCCTCCACGGCCACCTTCCCCATCTTCGTAATCACGTCCTCGGCCGAGGGGAGCCTCTCGCAAAGGGCCATCCTCACGGGGTAGCCCACGCGTATCCTGAACCGCTCCACGGCCCCCATGCCCCCGCCCTTGAGCGTCCTGGCCACGAGGCCGAGGTCGGAGCAGAGGTTGTAGGCCCGCTCGAGGCCCTTCCTGAGCTCCCGGTCGCCCTCCGAAAGCGCCAGGGCCTCCAGCACCGTGGGGTCGCCGATGCCCAGCCTCAGGCGGCCCACGATGAACCGGGCGATGTACTTGGCCTCGAAGGAGGAGACCGCCCGGAGGAGGCTCGAAAGGAGGTTCATCTTGGCCTCCACGCTCCCCCGGCCGCCCGTGCGGGCAAGGGCCATGAGCTCGTCGTAGACCTGCCCCACCGTGAGCTCTTCGGAGCCGTGTAGGAGCCTGGCCGCCGTCTCTCCCAAGTCGCCGGTCTCGCGGTAGATGCCCTCCACCTCCCGGGTGGGCCTGTCTGAGGCCTCCGATATGGCCCTCACCAGGAGCTTTTCGGATATGCCCGTCTCCACGTCCAGGAACGGGGGGGTCAGCTGCCCCTGGGCGAGGTAGACAATCTTGTCCATGTCCTCCGGCCCGGCCCCGGCGAAGAGCTCGGCGAGGATGTCGAACATCTCCAGGCGCTTGGTGGTGGCCTCGAGCCTTTCGAAGTACCCGGCCAGGACGCCGAACTTCACTTCCTCTTTTTCCCCGGAACGCGCCGTCCCCGGCGGGGCTGCTTCCCCTGGCGGAGGGCGTCGAGGACCTCGCCCGAGACGAGGGACTTCAGGAACCGCTCGCGCTCTTTGGGGTCCTCCATCTCCCTGAGGGCCCGCGCCCGCTCTTTCCGGAGGACACCGAGGTACTTGCCGAAGGCCGGGCCGTAGCTCTCCTGGAGCTCCTCCCTTATGGCCCTGGCCATGGCGGGGCTTGCCCCGGAGGTGGAGACGGCTATGGTGAGGGGGCCGCGCTTTACGGTGGCCGGGACGATGAAGCCGCAGTGCTCGGGCATGTCCACCACGTTTACGAGGGGGACCCCAGCCTCCCCCGCGGCCTGAGATATCCTCCGGTTTTCCTCCTCCGAGTCCGTGGCGGCGATGACGAGGAAGACTCCCCTGAGGTCCGAGGGCCTGAAGCGGCGGGCCCTGTGCCCTATTTCCCCGGCGGAGCTTTTCCCCGAGAGCCCCCTGGTCAGGGCGGGGGTGACCACCGTGACCCCGGCTCCGGCCTCGAGGAGGGCCGAGACCTTTCTTTCGGCCACCCTGCCGCCGCCCACCACCACGCAGGGCTTTCCCCCGAGGTCGATAAAGGCGGGATAGTACGCCCGGGGCGTCACGTCGGTCTTCCGGGGGGAGCTCTCAGCCCTTCTGGGCTTCGGCTTCCGACTCGGCGAGCTCTTTTTCGGCCTTTTCTGCAAGTTCGCTTTCCGGGTATTCGCTCAGGAGCCTGTCGAGGTACCTGCGGGCGCTCTCGGGGTCGCCCGCCCTGGCATAGCCGACAGAGATGCGGTAGAGCACTTCTTCCTTCCCGTTGAAATCGGGGAACTCCTCGAGGAGCTGGATGTACCTGTTTACGGCCGCCTCGTAGGAGTCCTTCCTGTAGTAGAAGTTCCCCACGAGGAAGATGTGCTCGGCGATGGTGCTTCGGGCCGCCTCGATGTAGTAGACGAGGGACTCCCTGTAGGGGTTCCTGGGGTACAGGCGGTTGAGCTTTTCGAACTCCTCGAGGGCCTTCCTCGCGGCGTCCTGGCCCCTTTCGGCGTCCTCCATGAGGTCGAAGTAGACCATGCCTATCTGGAACTGGGCGTAGGGGGCGTACTTGTGGGCGGGGTAGAGCTCCAGGAACCTCCTGAACTCCTTGACTGCGGTGTCCTGTTCCTTCTCCATGACGTAAGTGTCGGCGATCCTCAGGTGGGCCAGGGGGGCGTAGGTCATCGAGGGGTCGCTGCTCTTTATCTTCTGGAGCTCGCTCCTGGCCTCCCCGTACTGGCTCTTTTCGATGAGGGCGTTGGCTTTCCTGAAGGCCGCCTCGGGGTCGTATTCCGCGGGGGGCTTGACCTCGTCCTTCTTGGCGCAGGAGGCCGCGAGCGCCACGACAATCAAGAGGGCCGCAAGCATGCGGAGTTTTTTCATCCGTCTATTTAAACCCTTAGAGCGCCGAGTAGTCAAGGCGGGGCGGTTTCTCTATACGCGGGGGGGAGAGCCGATGCCACGAAAGGGAAGTCCGAGGGGGGATGGGCTGCCGGGAGTTGGTTCACGGCCTCCGGCGGCGGAGGGGCCGGCGCTTCATTCCTCCGCCCGGGCCGGCTCCCGGGAGGCGAGGTGTCCCCTCGCCCTCTCCATGAGGCGTTCGAACTCCGAATCCCCACCCAGCGAGGCGGTGAGGAGCTCTATCTGCCCGGCGCTCCCTGCCCCCAGGCCGAGCTCCACGGCGCGCCTTATCTGGCGCTGCTCCCACACCCCCTTGGAGCGCACCATCGACCAGGCCCCGAAGCTCTTTATGATGCCCAGGCCCACCGCGTCGGCGGCCACGCGGTCGCCGCTTGCCATGACGAGGTTCGTGGGGGCCTCCCGGCCCTTCCAGGGGCCGCCCTCCACCATCGAGACCGTGCCGTCGACTATGTTCAGGTCGGGCGAGCAGGCGAGGTTCAGCTCCGCCACCACCTCCTCCCAGTGGCTCCGGTCGACGAAGTAGGGCCGCTCCTTCATGTGGGTGCACCCGACGAAGTTCTTGAGGCATATGGAGTAGCTCGCCGAGCGGTGGGTCTTTATGACCGGGAGGTTCACTATCCTGTCTACGTTGTAGAGCCATTCGGTGACCGCCGCGTCCTTGAGGTATTTTCCCCTGGGGCAGGGCACGGTGAACCACTCGTGGTCCTCGAAATAGACGACCCCGGCCCCGGCCTCCTCGGCGGCCCGCTTTATGCCCACCTTTTCCATGTTCTCCCTGGTGGAGGAGCTCGTCAGGGCCGACATGTCGCCCACCCGGACCTCCCCGGCCCCGGCCTCAAGGAGGAGCTCCACCACGGCGCGCACCACTTCGGGG
>JASFVA010000262.1:0-3140 GCA_050050055.1 Nitrospirota bacterium | reverse complement strand
GCCTTTTTGCATCAACCACGCCCCCCCCCCGGGTCCCCCGGGAGGGACTGCACCCGATCTAGCCGGGCGAGGCTATGAAGACTACCCGTGGTTGTCCTTGGCGTATACCAGTAATTACCATAAGAACTGATATTAGGGCTTGACAACACCCCCGGTAAATGATATAAAACATTAAAGCGCCTCGTTACCTCCCCTTTGCTGCTGTCCAACTCCCACGGGCAGCAGCTTTTTTTGTCTTTTTAAATCAATGTCTTATGGCAAGACCCCGGATCTCGTGGAAAAAGGGGCCAGGGGCGGGGGGGCAGGCGGCACCCTAAAGTCAGGGTTATAAAATAATCTCGCCAGCCCCGGGGATTATCAATCCGGGATGACCAACAGCCATCAACAGGGGAGAGCCATGTCCCGCCGGGTCATTCGAGGGCCACGAGCTCGTAGTCCCTCGAGCCCAGGCCGAGCCTCGAGGCCTCGCCGAGCTGGAGCTCGTAGTCCCTTTCGTGGAGCCCGAGGAGCACGTCGTCGCCGGCCTTTATCCCCCTTTCGGAGGCGGCAGACTGCGGAAGGGGGTGGGCCCTCCTCAGCAGGTCCACCGAGGCCTGCTCCACCGCTACGAGGTCTTCCGAGACGAGTATGCCCTGGTCCTGGAGCACCGGCACGTCGGCCCCGGGCATGCAGTCGCACTCGGGCTGTATCTCGGTGAGGAAGTTCACGTAGACGACCTTGCCCTTTTGAAAGGTGCCCAGCACGGCCCCGGCGGCCTCCGAGAGGGAGCGCAGGAAGTTCTCCTCGCTGGCCCCCTCCTGCACCAGGGAGCCCTCGGGGCATACGCGGGTGCACCTCCCGCAGCGCCAGCACCTCTCGTCCTCGTAATAGAACTCCTTGCCGTCCTTGACGAACTTCACGCACTCCAGGGGGCATATCTCCTCGCACTGGTAGCAAAGCTCGCAGCGCTCGGGGTCCCAGAGGAGCTTGCCCTCGCCCATGACGTGCATGGCCCCGCGGCCGCACTTCCAGCCGCAGTCCCTGTGGGCCCCGCTCACCCCGCCCATGGCGAGGTTCTTGATGGCGCCGGCGTAGCCGGAGTTGATGTGCCCCTTCACGTGGGAGCAGACGACCATGGCTGGCACGTCGTTTATCACCGAGGCCACGGCTATCTCTCCCAGGAGCTCCCCGGCCTTGACCATGAGGTTGTCGTGGCCGTAGAGGCCGTCGGCCAGCACCACGGGGGCGCCCACGGAGAGGTGGTTGATGCCGTTTCGGTTGGCCACCTCGAGGTAGTCGAGCCCCTTTATCCTCACCGTGTCGGTGACGAAGGGCTTCGCCCCGGCGGCCTTCACCGCCTCGACCACCGTCCTCAGGAAGACGGGCCGCACCACCCTGTGGGCCCCCTCGGAGCCGAAGTGGGTCTTCACGGCGACCCATTCGTCCCGGGCGAAGCGATTCTCGAGCTCCGCCTGCCGGAGCAGCCCGGAGAGCTTGCCGGGCATGCTGTCTTCGTATTTCCACTTGTGAAGCCTCGCAGAGGCGAAATATACCCGCGACATCCCTACCTCCTCAAGAGTATGGATATTGCTCTTTCGCGAACCGGTTATAGAGCCAGGCCACCACGGCCCCGAGGACGAACCCGTCGGCGAAGCCGTAGGCCAGCACCACGACGCTCCCCAGGGGGCTTACGGTGTAGCCCGGATATATCTGGGTGAAGGCCTCGAGGAAAAGCGCGGCGTACCCCGTGTAGTAGGAGACCCACGTGGTGGCGAACATCATGAGGCCCCAGAATATTCCCACGGCGAGCCCCAGGGCAAGGGGTTTGAGCCTCATCCTAACCTCCCTTTCTTCTCTTGACCACCAGGAAGGCGGCCGTGGCCACCGCGCCCAGGCTGTTTGCCAGGGCGTCCATCAGCGAAAAATCCCTCAGCTTCGTCACTCCCTGCATCACCTCCATTACGAGCCCGTAGGCCGAGGCCAGGACTACCGAGAGCACGAGGGCCTTCCAGAACTGTCCCCTTATCCGCTCCCTGATAACCACGAACAGGAGGGCGCAGGTGATGGCGTAGAGCATGAAGTGCAGGGCCTTGTCGGCGCCGTAGACCATGAAGCTCCTCTTCTCGGGGTACAGGGAGATAACGAGCAGCATGAAAAGCCATATGGCGATGGTCTTCATCCCTCGAGGCTCCTGTCGTAGAGCTCCTTCGTGCTGAGGCCGTACTGGGAGGCGACGGTCTTGGCGGCCTGTTTCCTGCCCAGGCCCTTCCTGACGAGGGACGCCACCTCCTCGAGGGCCTCCTCCAGGGAGGCGTGCCCCGCCCGCCGGCCTTCCACGACCACGACGTACTCCCCAGCCACGGTGGCCTCCTCCAGGGAGTCGAGCACCTCCGAAAGCGTGCCCCTCAGGACCTCCTCGTGGACCTTGGTCAGCTCCCTCACCAGGGCCGCGCGCCGCGAGCCCCCGAAGGCCTCCTCCATGTCTATGAGGGCGTCTATTATGCGGTGGGGGGATTCGTAGAACACCATCGTGCGGGGCTCGAGGGCGAGGTCCTTGAGGGCCCGCCTGCGATGGCCCTTCTTAGAGGGCAGAAACCCCAGGTAGGCGAACTCCTCGGTGGGAAGGCCGCTTATCGAGAGGGCTGTCAGGAGGGCCGAGGGGCCGGGCACGGGCACAACTTCGTAGCCCCCTTCGAGGGCCTTCCCTATCAGCACGGCCCCGGGGTCGGATATGCCCGGGGTGCCGGCGTCGGAGACCAGGGCCACGGAGTCGCCCGCCGCGAGCCTCTTCATGACCGCCTCGGACCGCGCCTTCTCCTTTTCGCCCCAGTAGCTCACCAGGGGCTTCGATATCCCGTAGTGGCTCAGGAGCTTCATGGTGTGCCTCGTGTCTTCGGCGGCTATGACGTCCACCTCCTTGAGGACCCTCAGGGCCCTGAGCGTTATGTCCTCGAGATTGCCGATGGGCGTGGATACTATGTAGAGGGTCCCCCTCAGAGCTTTCCCTTGAACTCGGAGAGCCAGGCTATGTGGCTGCGCTCCTCGTTTATGACCGCGTCCATGGCGCCCCCGTCGCCGAGCATGTCCCTGAGGCCGACGAAGAACAGCAGGGTCTCCTTCTCGAACCCCAGGGCGTAGTCCACGGCGTCGCCGACGGTCTT
>JASFVA010000261.1:0-3147 GCA_050050055.1 Nitrospirota bacterium | reverse complement strand
GTCCAGGCGCATCGCCATGGCCGAAAGGGAAAAGAACCTCAACCTGCTCATGGAAGGGCTCCAGGGGGTACAGAGGGAGATCGCCGAGCGCGAGCGCTCCATCGCCGTCTCCAGGGCCGAGGGCGACAGCCTCAGGGAAAACCTCGGGAGGCTCAGGCAGGAGGAGCAGGAGGCCGCAGAAAAGGCGGCCTCGGCCGGGGAGCGGCGGGGCGAGATAGCCTCCCTCCTCGAGGGCCTCGAGCAGGAGGTCCTGGCCCTTCGGGGGAGGATGGAGGAGAAGGAGAAGTCCCTCTTCGAAAGCGAGGGTGAGATCACCAGCACGGAGTCCCTTCTCGAGGAGAAGCGCAAGGAGGCCTTCAGGGTATCGGACGAGCTCGGAGGCCTCAGAAACGCCCAGGGCCGCCACCAGGACGCCCTGGAGGCCCTGGGCCGCAGGCTCGAAGGCCTCGCCGGCGAGGCCTCGCAGCTCGGCGCCTCCCTGGAGGAGGCCCGGGGCTCCCTGAAGGGCATCGAGCGGGGCATCGAGGATAAAGGCTCCGAGGCGGAGGCCCTCGCCGAGAGGAAAAAGTCCCTCGAGGGCGAGGCCGGCAGGCTCGAGGAGGACCTCGAAGGGCTCGTCAGGGAGACCTCGCGGGAAAGGGAGGAGCTGGCATCGGCCAGCTCGCGGCTCGATTCCCTGCGGGAGCTCGTGGTCTCCGACGGGGTCGCGGCGGGGCTGTCGGGCGAGGTGGACATAGTGGCCTCCCTGTCGGACATCGTGGAGGTCCCCCAGGACTACGAGAAGGCCATAGAAAACGCCCTCCGGGAGGCCGCAAGCGGCATCGTCCTCAGGGGCAGAGACGACGTCCTCAGGGCCGTGGCCGCGGCAAAGGGCAGGGGGCTTGGCCGCACGGCCTTCATAAGCGCCGCGGGAGAGGGCCGGCGGAGCGATTCCCCCCTTCCGGAGGGGGCCGTGGCCAGGGCCTCGGACATGGTGGGCATAAACGGGGACTACAGGGGCATGATAGAGCGCCTCCTCGGAAACGTCTTCGTCGTGAGGGACATAGAGACCGCCCTGGGCATGGACGCCGGGGGCGCCACCCTCGTCACCCTCGACGGGGAGACCGTGGAGCCCTCGGGGGCGGTGGTGGCCGGAAAGGCCAGGGGCATACTGGCCCTCAAGAGGCAGATAAGGGAACTCGAGGAGGAAACAGGGGGACGCAGGGCCTCCATCGCCTCCCTGGAGGAGCGCACGGCGGAGGCCAGGAGCGCCATCAGGGGAAACGAGGAGGCCCTCCAGGAGGCCTCGAGGCGGCACGTGGAGGTCGAAAGGGAGCTCTCCCTCCTGAGGCTCAGGGCCGAGAAGCAGGCCGAGGAGATAGAGCGGGGCCAGAGGAAGCTCGAGGTGGTCCGGATGGAGGAGGAGCAGGCCTCCGGGGAGCGCCGGCAGCTGGAGGCGCTCATAGAGGAAAAGGAATCCTCCATAGCGGCCCTCGAGGAGGACAAGGGCCGCACCGAAAGGGCCATTGCCGATATACAGGGCGAGATATCCTCCCGGCGGGCCGGGCACGAGCAGAAGCGGGCCGAGTCGGTGGACCTGAGGCTCGAGCTAAGCTCCCTGGGCGAAAGGATGAACTCCCTTAAGAACGAGGCGGCCTCCGTGAGGGGGCTCGTGGAGGAGCTGGCCCGCAAGGGCGAGGCCCTCCGCGGGGAGACGGCCCGCGTGGAAGAGCGCATCCGGGAGCGCGAGGAAGAGGCGCGCCGGAGGGAAGAGGAGCTCAAGGAGGAGGTCGTCAAGGCCAGGGAGCTCGAGGGCAGGATATCGGCCGAGAGGGACGCCGTCTCCTCGGAGGCCGAGGAGGTCCGCTCTGCGGAGCAGGGCCTGAGGGCCCTGCGGTCGGAGATAGAGGGGATGTCGCAGGGCCTCTCGGAGCTCGAGGTCCGGAAGGCCGAGCACAGGCTGAGGCTCGAAAACCTCGTGGAGCGAATCCGCAGCGCCTACTCCGCCGAGCTTACGGAGGTGGAGGGAGAGCCCGTCGAGGAGGGCGACGCCGAGAGGCGCGCGGAGCTCAAGGAAAAGATAGAGAAGCTCGGCCCCGTGAGCCTGGGCTCCATCCAGGAGTACGAGGAGCTTAAGGAGCGCTACGATTTCCTGCACAAGCAGCAGGAGGACCTGGAGCTCTCCATCGCCGAGCTCGAGGAGGCCATCTCCAGGATCAACTCCACCACCAGGAAGAAGCTCAGGGAGGCCTACGAGGCCCTGAGGGAGAAGTTCGCCGAGGTCTTCGTCACCCTCTTCGGGGGAGGGAAGGCCGAGCTGGTGCTCACCGACGAGAGAAACATCCTGGAGACGGGAATCGACATAGTGGCCCAGCCCCCGGGGAAGAAGCTCCAGAACATAACCCTCCTTTCGGGGGGCGAGAAATCGCTCACCGCCCTGGCCCTCCTGTTTGCGAGCTTCCTAATCAAGCCCACGCCCATCTGCATCCTCGACGAGGCCGACGCGGCCCTGGACGAGTCCAACACCTTCAAGTTTTCCCAGATGCTCAAGGAGCTCTCCAAGGACATCCAGTTCCTCGTGGTGACGCACAACAGGGTCACCATGGAGTCCTCGGATTTCATCTACGGCATAACCATGGAAGAGCCGGGGGTCTCCAAGTCCATATCCATGCAGCTTGCCGAATCGTAAATGAACGTCCGCCGCCAGACGGAAGAGATAGAAGACCGGACCCTCCACCCCGGGGCCTGCCGGAGCTCCCGGAGCCGCGGCAGGCAGAGGCCCGAGCGGCAGGGCGACCTCAGGACCTGCTTCCAGCACGACCGCGACCGGGTGATACACTCCAAGGCCTTCAGGCGCCTCAAGCACAAGACCCAGGTCTTCCTGGCCCCCAGGGGCGACCACTACCGCACGCGCCTCACCCACGTGCTCGAGGTGAGCCAGATAGCCCGCACCATCGCCCGGGCCCTCAGGCTCAACGAGGACCTCACCGAGGCCATAGCCCTGGCCCACGACCTGGGCCACACGCCCTTCGGGCACGCCGGCGAGGCCGTCCTGAGGGAGATACACCCCGAGGGGTTCGAGCACTACCAGCAGAGCCTCCGGGTGGTGGACTTCCTCGAAAGGGACGGGAAGGGCCTCAACCTCACCGAGGAGGTCAGGGACGGCAT
>JASFVA010000260.1:0-3156 GCA_050050055.1 Nitrospirota bacterium | reverse complement strand
TGGCGGGTTTTATAAGTCCTCCGCAGGCTTCGCACTTTGGGTCGAGGTCCCCGGCCTCGAGCCTCTCCTGTATCTCCTCGCAGGGCCAGGCGCGCCCGCAGTGGAGGCAGAGGGCCTTGAGGTTCGTGCCGTGGAGCTCGATGACCGAGTCCTCCGGACACCCGCCCTTCTGGTGGAGGCCGTCTATGTTCTGGGTTATCACGCAGCCGAGCTTTCCCGCCCCGTGGAGCCGGGCTATGGCCGTGTGGGCGCGGTTGGGCCTTGCGCGGGCGAGCTCCCCGAAGAGGTCGCGCTTCATGGCCCAGTATTCCCTGCGGGCCTCGGCGCTGGAGGTGAACTCCTGGAAGGTCACTATCCTGTAGCGCTCCCAGACGCCGCCGGGGCTCCGGAAGTCCGCTATCCCCGAGTCGGTGGATATGCCGGCCCCGGTGAAGACGGCCACTTTCCGGGCCTCCTTCAAGAGGGCGGCCGCCCGGGTGAGCCTTTCCTCGAATCCTTCCATGCTGCTAACCTCCCCGGGCATTTTATATCGCGGCGGCAGTCGCAATCAATGCCCGGGGGGTTCATCCCCTCAGGATGCGCCTCCTCATGAGCCGGAAGGGCAGGGGGCTTATGACGGCCGCCGCCGCAGCGAGCCAGACTATGTCGCCCAGGGGGACTCCCCCGCCGGCGAAGGAGCGGGAGACGTTGACGAGGTGGTAGAGGGGGGTGAAATAGGCTATCTTGGCCACCACCGGGGGCAGGGTGTCTATGGGGAAGAAGATGCCCGAAAAGAGGAACATGGGGGTCATGAAGAGCGTGTAGTAGTAGTTGAAGGTGTCTATGCCCGGGGCCAGGGCCACGGAGATTACGGCCACCTCGGCGAATATCAGGGCCCCCAGGAAGAGGAAGGGCACCATGAGGGCTATCATGGGCGAGTCCACCAGCCCGAAGGCCGATATCACTATCGTTATCGTCGTGCCGTAGATGATGCCCTTGGTGGCCCCCCACATGAGCTCGCCGGCCACCAGGTCGTCCACGCCCACCGGGGTGGCCAGTATGGCGTCGAAGGTCTTCTGGAAGGTCATCCTCACGTAGGTGCCGTAGGTGCACTCGAAGGAGGCGGCGAACATCGTCGAGGAGGCCACGATTCCGGGGGCGATGTAGTTTATGTAGGGCACCCCGTTTATCTCCCTCACGAAGGCCCCCAGCCCAAGGCCCAGGGCGACGAGGTACAGGATGGGCTCCACGAAGTTCAGCACGATGCTCGACTTGTAGAGCTTGGTGTAGACCGTGAAGTGCCTCTGCCAGACCCTGAAGGCGCGCTTAAGCTTCAAGGGGCCTCCCCGTGAGCTTGAGGTAGACCTGCTCGAGGTTCCCGCCGTGGCGCTCCATGAGGCCCTGGGGCGAATCCACGGCCACGATGCGGCCCCTGTCCATGATGGCCACCCTGTCGCAGAGGGCCTCGGCCTCCTCCATGTAGTGGGTGGTAAGTAAAAGCGTGGTGCCACGCGCCCTGAGCTGGAGGAGCTTGTCCCAGACGGTGTGCCTGGAATGGGGGTCCAGGCCCGTGGTGGGCTCGTCGAGCACCAGCAGCTCGGGGCTGTTCATGAGCGACCGGGCGAGCTGAAGCCTCCGCTTCATCCCCCCCGAGAGCTTAAGCACGTTCACCCCGGCCTTTTCCCTTATCTCGGCGAAATCCAGTAGCTCCCAGGCCCTGGGGACCGACTCCCTCTTGCCTATGTCGAAGTACCGGGCGTAGACCATGAGGTTTTCCAGCACCGACAGGTCGGGGTCGAGGTTCATGTCCTGCGGAAGCACCCCTATCCTCCGCTTAATGTTCCAGGGCTCCCCCGAGACGTCCATGCCGAAGACCCTCACCTCGCCGGAGTCGGGCGGGAGGTAGCAGTATATTATCTTCATCACCGTGGTCTTGCCCGCGCCGTTTGGCCCGAGGAAGGCGAAGCACTCGCCCCTCTTTATCTCGAAGGCTATGTCGTCCACAGCGCAGAGGGAGTTGTAGCACTTGGTCAGCCCCCGGGCGGTTATCACGCTTTCCATATCGACGATTATATCACGGGGCCTTTCGGCCCTTCCTTCGGGTCGGCCACCCCCCCGCTTCCCTTTAACCCCGTTAATCGCGTCGTGGATGGGCGAGAAGTTGACAGTTGCAACGGATAATGGTATAAACATACGATGGGCACGAGGGTTTTCCTTCTTCTGACCTTCCTGGCGCTGATGCTTCTGCCTGCCGGTCAGGGGCGGGCGGAGGAGATGGACTGCCTCATGTGCCACGGCGACCTGGCCGAGGGCAAGGCGGTCCATGCGGCGGTGCAGATGGGCTGCACGGTTTGCCACATCGGCGTGGACGCCTCGGACATCCCCCACAAGTTCACCGGCGAAAAGGGCCTCTCCGCGGCGCCGCCGGACCTGTGCTTCCAGTGTCATTCCAAGGACGAATTTTCGAGAAAGGTCCTGCACGCCCCGGTGGCCGGCGGCATGTGCCTTTTCTGCCACACGCCCCACTCGGGCCCCAACGAGTCGCTCCTTACGACGGAGGGCAACGGGCTCTGCCTCCAGTGCCATAACGGCATAGATAAAAAGCCCCACGCGATTTCCCGCTTCACGTCGCTTGGCCACAAGCTCTCGGCCAAGGCCGACCCCCTACGTGAGGGGAAGCCCTTCAGTTGCCTGAGCTGCCACATGCCCCACTCGTCGGACTGGGTAAAGCTCTTCAGGTACGAGGCCCGGGACGCCTCCGGCATCTGCAAGCACTGCCACGAGTTCCTCCAGTAGGGCGCGGGTCCCCGCTTCCCGGGCGGAACACAGAACCCTACCCGAGCAGATGCACGTTGCCTATGCGCACCCTCTTCAGCCCGGCCCCCAGGGCGGCTTCCCGGCATTTCTCGGCGAGCCTTCTTGAGGTGAGGGGCATGTCCGACATGTAAAAGTGCGGGTAGAAGGCCAGGAGGCTGTAGGGGACGTCGGGGTTGACCGAGGCGATGAACCGGGCGATGTTCCCGATTTCCTCGGCGTCCATGTAGCCCGGAACGAGGAGGCTGTTGGCTATCACGGGGGGCGGCGCGGGCCTCTCGGAAAACCTCGAGGCGGCGCGAGAGAAGTTTTCGAGAGTCCACCTGTTGGTCGCGCCCGTCATGGCGATATGGAGGTTTTCGT
>JASFVA010000259.1:0-3171 GCA_050050055.1 Nitrospirota bacterium | reverse complement strand
CGCCAGGTCCTTGAGCTCCTTGTGGGCGCCGGCTATTATGACGCCGCCGCCGGCTATTATGACGGGCCTGGTGGCCTTCGTGATGAGGTTAGCGGCCTTGGCTATCATCCACTTGTTGCCCTCGTAGGTGGGCCTGTAGCTGCGGACGTCCACCTTGGGCCACTTGAACTCCCCCTTGCCGGAGGTCACGTCCTTGGGCAGGTCGATGAGCACGGGGCCCGGCCTGCCGGAGGTGGCGATGTAAAACGCCTCCTTGATGGTCGCGGAGAGCTCGTTGACGTCCTTGACGAGGAAGTTGTATTTGGTGCAGGGCCTCGTTATTCCGACTATGTCCGCCTCCTGGAAGGCGTCGTTGCCTATGAGCATGGTGGGCACCTGCCCGGACATCACCACCATCGGCACGGAGTCCATCGAGGCCGTGGCGATGCCCGTCACGGTGTTGGTGGCGCCGGGGCCGGAGGTCACCAGCACCACGCCGGGCTTTCCGCTGGAGCGGGCGTAGCCGTCGGCGGCGTGAACGGCCCCCTGCTCGTGCCTGGCGAGTATGAGCTCGATGTCCTTTTCGTCGTAGAGGTGGTCGAAGAGGTTGAGCACGACTCCGCCGGGGTAGCCGAAGATGTGCTTGACGCCCTCGCGCTTCAGGCTCTCTAAGACTATCTCGGCTCCCGTTATCTTCGTCAACCGCACTCTCCTCTTGGGTAAGTTAGGGCATATTTTAACACAAAATCAGCCGGGGGTAAGCAACGGGGTCCGGTCCCGGCGGACGGCGTCCGGGGAAACCGCGGCAATCAGCCGGCGCGCATCACCGCGCCGGAGGCCGCTGAGCCGACCTGCCCGGCGTACCGCGCGAGCCAGCCCTTCCTTATCTTCGGCTCGGGGGGGCGCCACTTTTTCCTTCTCGCCTCGAGTTCCGTCTCCGGGACGTCGAGGTCGAGCCTGCGGCGGGGGATGTCTATCCTGATGGCGTCGCCGTCCCTGACCAGGGCTATGGCGCCGCCCTCCATGGCCTCGGGAGATATGTGCCCTATGCAGGGGCCCCGGGTGCCGCCCGAGAACCGGCCGTCGGTGATCAGGGCCACAGACTCGCTAAGCCCCATCCCGGCGATGGCCGCCGTGGGCGAGAGCATCTCCCTCATGCCCGGCCCCCCCTTGGGGCCCTCGTACCTTATCACCACCACCTGGCCGGCCCTGACCTCCCCGCCCATTATGGCCTTCATGGCGCGCTCCTCGGACTCGAAGACCTTCGCCCTGCCCTCGAACCTCATCATGCCCGCCGACACGGCGGTCTGCTTGACCACGGCCCCGTCGGGGGCCAGGTTGCCCCTTAGGACGGCTATTCCGCCCTCCTTGTGGTAGGCCCTGTTCAGGGGCCTGATTACCTCGGCGTCCCTAACCCCGGCGGAGGAGGCAATCTTCTCGGTGGAAAAGCCGCTTACGGTGCGCATCCTCCTTAGCCTGCCCTTGAGCCTGTTCATCACCGCCGGGATTCCGCCCGCGGCGTCGAGGTCCTCGAGGTAGTGCTCTCCGCCGGGGAGCATGTTGGCGATGTGCGGCGTGGTCTTGCTGAGCCTGTCGAAGGCCTCGAGCTCAAGCGGCACTTCCGCGGCATGGGCGATGGCCGGAATGTGGAGGGCGGTGTTCGTGGAGCCCCCCAGGGCCAGGTCCACCATTATGGCGTTTTCGAAGGCCCCCTTCTTCATGATGGAGCGGGGGGTGATTCCCTTCCTCACGAGCTCCACCAGGCGCTTTCCGCTTTCGAAGGCAATCCTGCGCTTGGCGCTGGAGACGGCCAGGGCCGTGGCGCAGCCCGGGAGGCTCATCCCCAGGGCCTCGGTCACGCAGGCCATGGTGTTCGCCGTATACATCCCCTGGCAGGAGCCCGCGCCCGGGCAGGCGCACATCTCCAGCTCCTCGACCTCCGGGGCCTTGAGCTTGCCCGCCTTGAGCTTCCCCACGGCCTCGAAGGTGTCGTTCACCAGGGAGAGCCTCCTGCCCCTCAGGCGGCCCGAGAGCATCGGCCCGGCGGTCACCACGATGGTGGGGACGTCCACCCTGGCGGCGGCCATGAGCATGCCGGGGGTTATCTTGTCGCAGTTGGTGAGGAGCACCAGTCCGTCCAGCCGGTGGGCCTCCACCACGGTCTCCACCATGTCGGCTATCAGCTCCCGCGATGGCAGGGAGTAGTGCATGCCCTTGTGGCCCATGGCAATGCCGTCGCATATGCCGGGGACGCCGAAGAGGAAGGGGTACCCCCCTCCGGTATGCACTCCCTTTTCGATGAAGCGCTCGAGGTCCCGCATCCCTATGTGTCCCGGAATTATGTCGGTGAAGCTGGAGGCCACACCGACGAAGGGCTTGTCCATCTCGCTCCTGGGGATGCCCGTGGCATAAAGAAGGGCCCTGTGGGGGACCCGCTCTATGCCCTTCTTTATGGCGCTGCTCCTCAACCTGGCCATTGAGCCCTACTCCTCCTCCGCAGGTCCGCCCCGCGGGGCGGGCCGCCTTTAAAATGAATTAAAGATGTCCTAAAAAAGCTTAGTTGTAATGGTCCCTCTTTGCCTTGAAATCCCTGATTATCGCGGCCATGCGGTCTTTTTTAAGAAGCTTGAGCTTCTGTATCCTCTTTCTTTCCATCTCCTCGTCCGGGGTGAGATAGATCCTTCCGTTGAACTCCTCCAGGAGCTGCTCCAGCGTCCTGTGCTCCTCGCCGAGCTTGCGGTATTCCTCGTTCTCCGTCGAAAGGATCCTCACGATATCGTTCTCTTCCATCTCAGTCCTCCTTTCCCTGTGCCGGGGAGTCTCCCCCTGCCTACGGGCGCTCCTCCGCCCCGGCCGGGGGTCCTTCGGCCGGTTCGACAATCCTTACGTTCATCTCCACGCGTTCTATCGGGTTGTCCCGCCCGTCGCGGGGCTGGCTCACTATCCTGTCGGCAACATCCATGCCCGAGACCACCTCGCCGAAAACCGTGTACTTGCCGTCGAGCCAGGGGGAGTCGGCAACGCAGATGAAAAACTGCGAGCCCGCGCTGTCGGGGTCCTGCGAGCGGGCCATCGAGACGATTCCCCTCTTGTGCGAGAGGTCGTTGAATTCGGCCTCGAGCGTGTAGCCCGGCCCCCCGGTGCCGTGGGCCGCGCGGTTGCCCGGGTCCTTCGACTCGGGGTCTCCCCCCT
>JASFVA010000258.1:0-3174 GCA_050050055.1 Nitrospirota bacterium | reverse complement strand
CCGCCAATTCGGCGAAAAGCGTCGTGGGCCTTCCTATCACTATGAAGTCTATCAACCTCACGAGCTCGTCGGGCTCCCGCCACAGGGGAAGCTCCATGAACGCGTCGGCGCCGACGATGAAGTAGAGTTCCGAGCCGGGATGCCGGCCTCTGAGCTCCCTGGCGGTCTCCACGGTGTAGGACTTTTCGGGCCTCCGGCATTCGATGTCCGAGACTTCGAACGAGAGGTTCGGGGCAACGGCGATGGAAGTCATCCGGAGGCGGTGCTCGGTATGGGCCACGTCCTCGGACTTCAGCGGCGGGCTCTTGGCCGGGATGAAGACGACTTTGTCGAGCCCAACCCTGTCCCTGGCCTCCTCGGCAGCCCTCAGGTGCCCAAAATGTATCGGGTTGAAAGTGCCGCCGAAAAAACCAAGCCTCATAGGCCCATTTTCTTAAGGGCGTCGTCGGCCGTCTGGGCCTTCGACGGAGTGTCCTCGGGAAGGTAGAGCATCACGCCGCCCTTGACGGGCCTTATAACTATCTTTCCCTCGGAAGCGAGCTTGTTCGTAGCCTGCACGGGGTCCTCGCCGGGGAAGTACTTCTTGAAGGCTTCGTTAAAGCCCGAATAGACCGTGTGGATCCCCTTGTATCCTTCCTTCCTCAGGCTCACTATGGCCTTCTTTATGAATTCTTCCTTCGAAACCTGCTCCTCCATGGGTGTTCTCCTTTTCTCTCCCTACTGTTATTACTATGGTTATTCCGACGTTGTTACGCCTATATATTAATGAGCTTTATACATAATAATAAGACTACACAATTATTTGAAGCATTTCAATATGTTAAAGGTCGGGGAAGAAATATCCCTATAAATCAAGGCATTCCGGCAGCAAGAAGGCTCCGCCTCTGCGGGTTCCGCCCGGTGGGAAGCCCCGGCCCCGGCGGGCGCGCCCCGGGGGCCGCCCTGCGCAGGCCAGCGGGGGACTGCTCTCCGTCGATATCCAAGGTGGATTTTTCCGGTTGACGCCGGGATGGGGAAGCTTATTGTCTTCTCAGGGATAGAGCTTTTTCAGGTGGGTCTTATAAAAATCGCACTCGTTTCTGCAGTAAAGTATCTTTTCGTCGAAGCCCGCCTTCACGAAAGCACCGCCTTTACACTTGGTGCCCGTGAGCTTCCAGCATTCGAGGCCGCGGTCGGGATAGGCCGGGCATGTGGTGCAAACCTCGTCGGGGCAGTTCATGAACTCCCAGCAGGTAGGGATATTGCTACTTAAATTAGCCACGTCTCCGTTTTCCTTACTATTCCAGGTTGCCGGCCACCCTCTTATTTTGGCTTGAGCAAGACGGGAAAGTCAAGAAAATCCCGGCCTCCGAGATTTCGCGCCTCAGGGACCGCTCCAGGGCCTCAGGCGGGGGATCCAGCGGGGGACGTTCCTTCTGTATTCGCGGTATTCCCAGCCGAACCGGCCCTCGAGACGAGGCTCCTCGTAAAATACGAACCAGAGGTGGTTGAGCACGAAAAAGACCAGGCCCCAAAGGAAAACATATATCGAGCCGAGCGTCAGGGCCTCGCCCAGCAGGATGGAAATGACGCTCAATATCATGGGGTTTCTCACGCGGCGGTAGGCCCCCCGCACCACCAGCCTCCGGGGAGGGGCCCAGGGCGCCGGAGTGCCATCGCCGTGAACCAGGAAGGCCCTGACCGTGTGGAGGGCAATCAGGGCGCCGGCGACCAGGAAAAAGACGCCCGCCGCGACCACCCACCCGCCAATACCCCATCCGGGGATGACGCCCCCCTCGTAGTAAAGGAGGATGCCCGGTATCAGCACCGCCGCCGTGCCCGGAAGCAGGATTATTGCCGTTACAAGCTCGCGCGTCTTCCTGTCCAAACCTCTTCCAAAGCCTCCCGAGAAAATACTCTACCTAATTTTAGCACGGGGAAGCAGGGCCTCTCCCTCTTCCGGGGGTAAGCCGGTGGAATCCCCCTGTTCTTCCCATGTTCCACCGAAGAGGAGCCGCGCCATTCCAGGACCGGAAGCGCCCGCCTCCCGCCTTTCGCCGGGCCATTTGGCAATCATTGGCAAATTCAATGCTTGGCAAATTCAATACTTGACAAATTTAGTAGGGTATTTTAACCTTATAATCAGAATGCTTAGACTTTCGACAAAGGGGCAGTACGGCGTGAGGGCCATGTTCGAGATAGCCAAGGGCTGGCCCGAAAGGCCTACGACCATCCGCCGGATATCGGAGCGGCAGGACGTCTCCGTGGCCTACCTCGAGCAGATTCTGAACACCCTCAGGCGGGCCGGGCTGGTGACGAGCATCAAGGGGCCCGGCGGCGGCTACCTCCTGAGCCGCGAGCCCTCCCGTATAGCCATAGGCGAGATACTCGGGGAGCTCGAGGGCCCGGTGGCCATAACCTCGTGCCTCGACCCCGAAGAGGGGTGCTCCCGCGTGGAGACCTGCGTCACCCACCTCTTGTGGCGCTCCCTGGGCGAAAAGATAGGGGACTTCCTCAACACCATCACGCTGGAGGACCTTCTCAAGGAGGACGTCCTTCTGAAGAAGGCCGGCACCACCAGGAGCGTGAGCTTGACCTGGGGGGAAGAGGGATGACTCTGAAGTTCGTGGAAAACGTAAAGCCCGACGTCACCACGGACGTGGTGTACATGATGTGCCCCATGCACCTCCTGAAGCTCGAGGAGATGATAAAGGAGCTCGACCCCGGGCAGGTGCTGGAGATACTCACCGACTACGACGGGGCGCTGGAGGACATCCCCGGGTGGTGCGAGCGCACGGGCCACGAGTTCATAGGCGTAGACGAGGAGGAGGAGTACTTCAAATTCTACATCCGCAAAAAACAAAAGGGCAGCGAGGAATCAAAATGACGACCGTACATTATTTCGACCACGTGGCAACCAACCCCCTCAGGGAGGAGGCCCTGGAGGCCATGATGCCCTACCTGAGGGAGGACTACGGAAACCCCCTGAGCCCCTATCCCCTCGGGGCCAGGGCCAAGGAGGCCGTGGAGGAGGCCAGGGCAAAGACCGCCTCGCTCCTGGGCGTCAGGCCCTCGGGCATCATCTTCACCGCAAGCGGGGCCGAGGCCAACAACTTCGCCGTCAGGGGCATCGCCCACGCCCGGAAGGACAAGGGCAACCACATGGTGGTCACCAAGGTGGAGCACCATTCGGTG
>JASFVA010000257.1:0-3178 GCA_050050055.1 Nitrospirota bacterium | reverse complement strand
TTCAGGGTGTACACCTCCGCCTTCGTGGACTCGGCCCAGGCGAGAGGGGCGCAGGCGGAAAGAAGGGCGGCGAAGACCGAGGCGGCCTCGTCTTCCGTGAGAACCTTCACGGACATGTAAACGAGCGCGGCGGCGGCTGCCCCGGCCAGGGCGCTCAGGACGTTCATCTTGAAGGCCACGCTCCCCGCCGGCAGAAATGTCATGGCCTTCCCGAGCATCACGTACAGTGGGTATCCCGGCGGATGCGCCGGCCCGAGGGCGAAGGCCGAGGCGGACAGAAGGGGGCTGTCTCCGTTGTACAGGGCAGGGCAGAGGAACGCCAAATAGAGGGCGAAGGCGCCCCCAAAGACGATGGCCGATGAGTATCCTTTAGAGTTCACAAAATAAAAAATGCGGGGCCCTGAGGCCCCGCATTCCATAGATTCGGCTATAGCTTATGAGCAGGGCGTGGGGCTGCAGGTCTCCACGTTAAGATTCCCCAAGCTTTGAATGGCGGTCCCCGCACCGCCGGTCGTGGTCACGTTGAACACGCCCCTTCTGTTCTTGCCGCGGATGGTATTGCTGTTTTCCACGAATTGGATGGTGTTGCCCGAGGGACAGGGATTGGCGCCGTTTACGCACAGGTCGCCAGGTTCGCCGCCAAGGTTGGCGTTGACTTCGGCCACCGTCGGAGAGCGCCTCAACGACGCAATCGACACCCCGTAGGCAGAGGCCATATGGCCGTAGATTCCCCTGATGGCGGCCTCTTCGGCCTCGGACTGGATGTCGATGTACTTGATAACCGCCGTGGCGGCCAGGATACCAAGTATCACGATAATCATTACAAGTTCGATTAGTGTGAACCCCTTCCTGCTCCTTAGATGTAGTCCCCTCATCTGCACCTCCCGATTGTGTTGATTTAAACACTTGTTCGTTGACGCGCGATTATACCATGCTAAGCAAAATTATAACAATCACTTTAAAATAAATCAAGTAACTTCTTTAAATTAATGAAAATTCTCTGCAGCAGCAATTTGAGCTTCCTTGCACCCCCACCAGGCGTATATTGACGGTATGTGCTTGCTCACGTCTCCAAGGAGATGGGGGCTACCGAAACTGACCGCGGCCCTTGCGTTTTTCCCGAGTATCCGCAGGGCCTTGCTCAACCAGGGCGGAGTGCCTCCCTTAAATGCCCGCACCGGGGAAAAGGCCGCGACTATCAGGTCCGCTCCCCCGGGGACCTCCGGGACGTCGTTGTCGGTGACCGTCCTGTGCCGGACATGAGGAAACCTCTTTCCCAGGGCCGCCACGAACTCCGAGCCGTCCTCTTCGCCGTCGCTCAGCACAACGACGTAGGGGTCTTTGAGAGAGGGCAGGGCGCCCGCGACCTCTATGGCCTTCCTTGTTGCTTGCCGCGCCAGGTCCTCGCAAAGCGGTGGCTGGGGTCCCGACGGGAGGCGGGCAGGCAGGGCCTTCCTGAAGGCCCTGATTCTCGCGGCATCGAAGTCCCTTCCGGTCCTTTCCAGATGTCTTGCGAGGTCCTCGGGGTCCTGGGGATGGAGGAGAAGGTCCACACCCGCCTCCAGCGCCCTGAGGGATGCCTCGGCGGCGCTGAGAGAGCCCATCCCCCCCATGTTCAGGGCGTCCGTAATAATCAGGCCGGCGAAACCCACCTCTTCCCTGAGAAACCTCACCACTTCCCCCGAGACCGTGGCGGGAACCCCGCCGGGGTCGAGAGCCGGAACGTCCAGGTGGCCGAGCATCATCATGGGGACGCCCGCGGCGCGGGCGGCTCGGAAGGGCCTGAGCTCGCATGCCTCGAGCTCCTCCAGGGACTTTTCGACCCTCGGCAGGGCGAGATGAGAATCCACCGAGGTGTCCCCGTGGCCCGGGAAGTGCTTGCCGCAAGGGACGACTCCGCTTTCCCTGAAAACCCTGATCATCGACTCTCCCAGGGCTGAGACCTCTTCGGAATTGTCTGAAAAGGCCCTGGTGGAGATTATGGGGTTTTCCGGATTGGTGTTGACGTCGAGGACAGGGGCGAAGACGGTGTTAATGCCCGCGTAAGCTGCCTCGCGGGCGACGCACTTGAACACTTCCGTCGCCAATCCGGGCGAGGCCCTTTCGGCCCGGGCAACGGCCGCGGCGGGAGGAAATAGGGTGCCCCCGTCGACCTGCTGGCCGAGTCCCTGTTCCAGGTCCGAAGATATGATCAGGGGCAGCTCGGCCTCGTCCTGAAGCCTTTCGATGCCTCGCCTCAGCGGCTCCATCTCGCCTCCGAACACTATGAAGCCAGCTACGCCTCCTCTGACGAGGTCGCGGTAGAAATTGAAATTGCTTTCGATGCGCGCGCCTTCGAGGCGGGGAATCATGAATTGGCGAAAGTTCATGTTGTATTATACATGGATGGGTTTATTCGACAGACTTAAAGAGGGACTCTCCAAGACAAGGGCGGGTCTCACTGAAAGGATAGACGCCGTAGTATCCGGCGGAAAGGAGCTTGACGAGGAGACCCTCGAGGAGCTCGAAGAAGTCCTTATAAGCTCCGACGTCGGCGTCCAGGCCTCGGTGCAGATCGTGGAGCACCTGCGGGAGAGGAAGGACGAGGTAAAGGGGGCGGACTCCGTCCATGAGTTCATAAAGGGCGAGATGGCCTCAATCCTGGGCAAGTCTCAGCCCCTGGTGACCTTCGGCGAGCCCCCCTTCGTCATACTCGTCCTGGGGGTTAACGGCGTAGGCAAGACCACTACCATAGGAAAGCTCGCGAGCAGGTACGTCTCGGAGGGCATGTCGGTGCTTCTTGCCGCGGCGGATACCTTCAGGGCCGCGGCCATCGAGCAGCTCGACATATGGGCCCAGAGGGCGGAGGCATCCATAATCAAGCACCAGAGCGGCTCGGACCCGGCGGCGGTGGCCTTCGACGCCGTGGAGGCGGCGAAACACAGGGGCGTTGATGTTGTAGTGGTGGATACCGCCGGGAGGCTCCACACCAAGAGCCCGCTCATGGAGGAGCTTAAGAAGGTCAAGCGCGTCATCGCGAAGGCCATGCCGGACGCCCCCCAGGAGGTCCTCCTGGTGCTCGACGCAACCACCGGCCAGAACGCCCTGAGCCAGGCCAGGATGTTCAACGACGCCCTCGGGATAACCGGCATCGCCCTCACCAAGCTCGACGGCACGGCAAAGGGCGGAATCATCTTTG
>JASFVA010000256.1:0-3202 GCA_050050055.1 Nitrospirota bacterium | reverse complement strand
TTACAGAGTCGTGCAAAAGTCTTCATAATTTGCTATCTATCTGGGCTTTCACTGACCGTATGCATCTCGCTGTTGCAGCATATGGGATTCGCTCCCATGCCCAAAGGATACGCTACGGGGTTTATGGGCGGCCATAGTCCCTACATAATTTATTCCCTTTTACTAGTATTCGGGATGCTTGTTTTGTCCTTTTATTTCCATGCAGCGGCAACGAAGAAGCGGAAGATGTTCCTCATATTTCTTATGTGCGCATATTTCCTGAGTCTTTCCGTCGTCCCTGGCAGGAGCGGGTATCTCGCCTTCGCAGCCTTGAGCCCCATCATGCTGTATAACATCATGGGGAAGAAACACCCCACAGGTGTTATTGCCGCAGCGTTGATCGTCCTCGCACTACTCCTTTCGTCTTCCATGGTTCAGGATCGCATCCGGCTCGCTGCCAATGAGGTCAAAGAATATTATAATCATGGAAACATAAACTCCTCTGTCGGGGTCAGGCTCTACATGTGGGATAGATCGGTTAGAATTTTTCTGGAACATCCACTTATTGGTGTAGGCACGGGAGGATACAAGATTGCAATGATGGAATACAATGAGAACGGCCTTCTCCAGAAGGCCTTGGCCACCGGCGACCTCGACGGCAATGGTAAGGACGAGGTCATAGTGGACTTCGGCTCCTCTCAAGGCACCTTCGTATATTACAACGACTCCGCCTGGTCGAAGCTCCACGGCCTGAGCCCCGGGGCCGTGGCCACCGGTGACCTGGACGGCAATGGTAAAGACGAGGTCATAGTGGACTTCGGCTCATCACAAGGCATCTACGTATACTACAACGATTCCGCCTGGGAGAAGCTCCACGGCCTGAGCCCCGAGGCCATAGCCACCGGCGACCTCGACGGCGACGGTAAGGACGAGATGATAGTCGGCTTCGGCTCCTCTCAAGGCACCTTCGTATATTACAACGACTCCGCCTGGTCGAAGCTCCACGGCCTGAGCCCCGGGGCCGTGGCCACCGGTGACCTGGACGGCAGCGGTAAAGACGAGACGATCGTAGGCTTTGGATCCGCTTATGGCACGTCTGCCTATTACAACAATGCCTCTTGGGCCAAGCTCCATAACCTGAGCCCCGAGGCCATGGCCACTGGTGATCTGAACGGAAGCGGAGAGGATGACCTTGTCATGGACTTTGGTTCGGACTATTTCATATTTGTGCTTTACGACGGCGTTGACCGGTCAAGGCTATACCCCAGACCGTCCAGATATACTCATCCTCACAGCAGCTTTCTTTACCTGGCATCAAGTTTCGGCGTCTTGGGGCTGTCCACTTACATATGGGTGATGGTCGTCTTTCTGCGCAAGGGATGGCGGGGCCGTTACGGCATCGCGGGGTATTCTGTCCTGACATTCGGTCTTGTGCTGCTCATAGGAGGCTTGACCGATACGCAATTCCTCACCCTGGCGTCAGGGGAGATGTTTGCCCTACTTATGGGGCTGGAAACGGAAGGGGGCTGATGGCCTAATTTAATTTCGTACCTCTAACGGAACGGATTTCCGCTTTCAGGAACGGCGACCCTGCCCTGCGCATTCCATCGGCGTCGAGATCGATATTCCCCTATGAACTTCTTCCCTCCTGAAGCAACTTGGGCCGTAGCCCCCGGACAGTGGCATTACGGGAGGTCTATTTCAACCGCCTGACTCTAACAACTGGAAACTTCTTAATTTCATTAGTTTTTCGTAAAGCAGTGCCCATTAAAAGAAGGTTGAAATAGCCGCACCGAATCGTGTAGATTTATTGGAACAACGTGATGCGGGAAAGAGGAAATTGCGAGGAGACGCATTAAGGGCATAGATTCACTCACTTTATTGTTATAAAGCATAACCAACCACGGGGAAACTGGTTTTTCTTATGCCGCTACCAATTTTACAAGATTTAGAGGGTTCACGCATACAGTTTGCGGACAAACACTCAGCATTTCAGGGGACGGTAATAACCGCACCTGGGGCTGTAAGCAAGAGATTGAGCTGGCTGAAAAATGTCGTAGAAGTTGCAGTCCTCATTCTCGCCGACATAGTCTGTGTCCTCCTGGTTTTCAAGCTCTCGGTCCTAATAAGGGAGAAAATCCTGCCCCTGATTTATTCCGGCTTCTCTGCGGAGATATTGTTCAGGGGCATGGAGAACATCTGGTGGGTCTTGCCTATTTGGGTTTTTTTCTTTTTCCGCGAGGGTTTATATTCCAAACGATTTATTTTCTGGGACGAGATAAGGGCTCTCTGGAAGGTGTCTTTCTTCTCTACCGTCGCAGTATTTGCGATAGTATCCATAGGGAAATTAAGCGATGATATATCAAGGACCGTGGTATTCCTTATGGGAATGTCATCCATTCCCTTGCTGCCTCTTGTAAGGATGCAAGTAAAGCGACTTTTAAGGCTCTCGGGACTCCTGGAGAGGCGGGTTATCATCCTCGGAGCTGGCGAGATGGGTAAACTCATAGCCAGGGCCCTAAGAAAGGAGTCCAACTATGGCTATAAGGTAATAGGTTTTCTCGAGGACGACCCCGAGAAGATTGGGACCACGATAGATGGAATAAAAGTGCACAGGGGCTTGGATTCTGCGACCAAATACATCAGGCGGTGCAAGATAACGGACCTTATCATCGCAATGCCCGACGCAAACGGGAAGATGATGCGGAAAATAGTAAACAGCCTTCATTACAAGGTCGACCGCATCCTCTTCATTCCCGACATAATCGGAATGGCTGTGGGCACGAGACTTCAGCACTTTTTCGGGGAACAGACCGTTGCCCTCGAAGTCAATAATAATCTTAACCAAGCAGTCGCCTATTTCACAAAAAGGGCATTTGATTATCTCGTCGGGGCGATATTGTTTCTAATACTCCTCATCCCGCTCATGATCATTGCGGCCCTTGTAAAAGCGACTTCCCTTGGGCCAGCATTCTTCGAGCAGGAGAGGATGGGGAAAAACGGGCGGCTGTTCAAATGCTACAAGTTCAGGACGATGCATCAGGACGCCGTGGCGCGCCTTAATGACATTCTTGAAAGCGACCCGAAAGCCAGAGCCGAGTGGGGAAAGTACTGGAAGCTCAGGAATGATCCGCGGGTTACTTGGATCGGAAGATTCCTGCGCGAGACATCCCTGGACGAGCTGCCGCAGATAATCAACGTTCTCAAGGGCGAGATGAGCCTC
>JASFVA010000255.1:0-3224 GCA_050050055.1 Nitrospirota bacterium | reverse complement strand
AGGATGAGGCCGCCCCTGCTTCTCCGCGAAGGCCACTACTGGCGCTTGAACGACCACGTCAAGCCCCACTCGGATTTCTTCTCCGTCTTCGTCTCCCGCCACTTCGACGAGGCCCTCAACCCCAGCACCTATATCCTGGGAATGACCACCATTATTAGAAACAAGGTGAAGAACCGCTGCGACGACCTCGTGGCGTGGTACCACGACGACCAGGGCTATCCCGGGACCAGGGAGCGGTTCGAAAAGATAGCCGAGGAACTGAGCACATATTACGGTGAGGACTACGGCCACGAAAACAGGCCCGACAGAATGGCCGCCGTCGCCGACACCTGCTTCCCCGGCGACGACGGGCAAGAAGCGGACCTCCCGGCCGGCATCGAACACGCGGCCCCGCGGCCGGAGGCCGGCGTGGACTCCGCCGACAGGTTCGGGCGCACGACCCTCTGGTGGGCCGCAAGACACGGGCGCACCGACGAGGTGCGGAGGCTCATAGCCCTCGGGGCCGACGTCAACGCCCGGGACATAGACGGGGAAACGCCGCTCCACTCCGCTGTTCGCTGGGGCCACGCCTCGGCGGCGAAAGCGCTCCTTCAAAACGGGGCGGACGCCAACGCCCGGGCGCTCTACGGCATCACGCCCCTGCACATGGCGGTCAGGGAATTGCGCGTGGACGTGGCTGAGGTCCTCCTTGGCCTGGGGGCGAGCGCAAACGCCAGGGACGCCTTCGGCTGCACGCCGCTGCACGACGCGGCCGCAAGGGGAGACGCGGGGCTCACGGCCGCGCTGGTTCGCGCCGGGGCGAATCCCGGCTCGGAGGATATCCTGGGCACCACCCCTCTTCACCGCGCGGCCCGGGCGGGCCATGCCGCGGTGGTGGCGAGGCTGATTTCCTCGGGGGCGGACCCCTCCCTTCGCAGCTCCCTGGGCAGGACGCCCCGGGACGAGGCCCTAAACGGAAACGGCGAGGGAAAGGGCGGCAAGGAGGTGCTCACTTATCTCGAGGAACACCGCCGGGAGTTGAAATAAGCCGAAAAAGCAGGCCGCAATCTGATAAAATTGAAGGCGGCCATGAGACTAATAACAGCATCCCTTTGCCTTCTGTTCGCCCTCTTAAGCTCGGGCTGCGCCATGAAGAACCCCGTGGCGGTGTGGCAGGGCAGCCTCGACGAGTATATCGCCGAGCAGGGAGCCGGCGACCCGAACGTCCTGCGCGACGCCGTGGACATGCACTCCCGCAGCAGGCTCCGGCCCGCCTCCATCACCTTCGGCGGAGAGTTCAAGGGCCCTGGGATGCCGGGGTTCAGGGCAAATAGATACGTAAACGGGGTACTCCTCGGCCAGCGCGACTTCGACTCCCGGCCCTGGTATTTCTTCCTCGTCGGCGTCAGGAGCCGCGACGGCGCGGAGATAGAGGACATAAGGCTCGCCGCCTTCACCCCCGAAGAGGACGGGCTCCTCTGGCGCCTGGCCCCGCCGGACCCGGAGGCCCTGGAGCGGTACGTCTCGGCAACGGAAGGCGGTTCCCTCAGCGTGACGTTCCCCTCCCCTCTCGACAGGTACAGCCTCGGGCTCTCCGGCCATGTCGCAACCGCCGCCGAGGAGCGCTCGGGCGCCGCGTGGGAGCTGGACCTCCGGGACTGACCCCCGCTTCGCGCCTTTATCCAGCCGCCCTTAGCCCTTGTTGACATAGGCAAAAGGCGGACTATAAACTCTATCTCTATGAAGCGGGCCGTTGGAATGGCTTTGAGGGAAGCCCTGGAGGGGCTGGGCGTAGAGGCGCCGGCCAGCGTGGAGATAGAGGTGCCGAGGGAGGAGGCCCTGGGGGACCTCTCCACCCCGGTGGCCATGGGCCTCGCCCGTTCTCTCAAGAGGCCGCCCCGCGAAATAGCTGAGGAGATAGCCGGGGGGATCCCCGAGGGGGGGATATTCGAGAAAGTCGAGGTCGCGGGCCCGGGCTTCATCAACTTCACCTTCAGGGACGGCTTCCTCCGCTCCGAGCTCTCGCGGCTCCTTAAGGAAGGGCCGCAGTTTTTGAGAGTGGACGCAGGCGGGGGGAGGAGAGTCCAGATAGAATACGTAAGCGCGAACCCCACGGGCCCCCTGCACCTGGGGCACGGCAGGGGCGCCGCCGTGGGCGGGGCGCTTTCGAACCTCCTCGAGGCCGCGGGCTTCGACGTCACCAGGGAGTACTACGTCAACGACGCCGGCCTCCAGGTCAGGCTGCTGGGGGAGTCGGTCTTCGCCCGCTACCGGGAGCTCCTGGGCCTTCAGTCGGAGTTCCCCGGGGACGGATACAGGGGCGACTACGTGGGCGATATCGCCCGGGCCGTTTTCGAGGCCGAGGGCGAAAGGTTCAGGGAATCAACGTTCGAGGAGGCCGGGCAGTTCTTCGTCGACTTCTCGCTTGGCATGATGCTCCGGGACATACGGGACGACCTCGCCTCCTTCGGGACAACCTTCGACAACTGGCAGTCGGAGCGCGCCCTCTACGACTCCGGCGCGGTGAAGCACGCCATAGAGCTCCTGGACGGGAAGGGCCTGATATACGAAAAAGACGGGGCCATCTGGTTCCGGGCGATGGAATTCGGCGAGGACAAGGACAGGGTGATAATAAAGAGCGACGGGGAGCACACCTATTTCGCCTCGGACATCGCCTACCACGCAAGGAAGATAGAGGGCGGATACGACGAGCTGATAAACATCTGGGGCGCCGACCACCACGGCTACATCCCGAGGCTCGAGGCCGTCATCGAGGCCCTGGGCTACGAGAGGGAGAAGCTGAAGGTGCTCCTCGTGCAGATGGTCTCGCTCCAGCGGGGCGGCCAGCCGGTGCAGATGTCCAAGCGCGCCGGGGAGTTCGTCACCCTCCGCGAGGTCGCCCAGGAGGTGGGCGCGGACACGACGAAGTTCATATTCCTCACCCGGAGGCCCGACAGCCACCTGACCTTCGACATCGAGGCGGCGAAGGCCGCCTCCGCGGAGAACCCCGTCTTCTACGTCCAGTACGCCAACGCCCGCATAAACAGCATCTTCGCCCACGCCCGCGAGCAGGGAGTCCCGACGGAAGGCCTCGAAAAAGCGGATCTCTCGCCCCTTTCGGAGGCGGAAGAGATGCGCCTTATAAAGAAGCTCCTTTACTACCCCATGGCCTTCGAGGCCGCGGCCCTGAGCCGCGAGCCCCACAGGATAACGTTCTACCTCCAGGAGCTCGCGGGCACGTTCCA
>JASFVA010000254.1:0-3225 GCA_050050055.1 Nitrospirota bacterium | reverse complement strand
CCTCCTCGTCTCCCCCCGATCTCGAGCATTACCAACCGCGGCCGCTATTGACTGGTATCTGGATTTTTTAATAGAATTAATGACAATGAAGCTAAGAACAACCATAATAATCGCTCTCCTCTGTTTTCTGCTGTCCTCATCATTTGCTTTCGCCCAGGGCGGAGTCTCCCATGAATACAGCCTGACCCATGATGAGGACGGGAAGAGGCTGGTCTCGCCCACCGGCGTGCTGGCCGAACCGGCAATGAAGGAGGTCTATGTCCTGAGCGGGGGCGCGGTCTTCATATTCACTGATGATTTCTACCAGCTTTACGCCTTCGGAAAGGGAAGGGGTGTTGAGAACCCCCTGAGCCTGGCCGTGGACGAAGAGGGTTACGTCTACGTCGTGCAGGCCCCTTCGGAGAAAAAGCCCGAGCAAAGGGTTTCCGTCTTCAACCCGATGTTCCAGTGGGAGCGGGACATCGTCGTGGAGGGCTTTGAGGGGGACGACGCCTTCACGCCGAACCGCGTGGCCGTGGACGGAAGGGGGAGGATCTATGTGGCGGGCCTGAACTTCCCCGGCGTTCCGGTCATGGACAGGGAGGGCAAAATCCTGGATTTCATACAGGCCGAGGAGACAGGGGAAAAGGTGCCCCTCGACGACGTGGCCGTGGACGGAAGCGGGAGGGTGTACCTGCTGAGCACCGCCAAGAGCCGTATCTTCGTGTTCGACGAAAACAAGGAGCTGCTCTACAAGTTCGGCCAGAAGGGGGGCAGCTCCACGAAACTGAGCAGGCCGATGGCCGTGGCCGTGGACAGGAGAAGCGGCAGGGCATATGTGGTGGACTACATGCGCCATTCCGTCCTCGCCTATGACAATACGGGGAAGTATATGTTCGAGTTCGGGGGGCTCGGGTGGTCGCCGGGGTGGCTACAGTACCCCATCGACCTGGCCGTGGACTCCTCGGGGAGGATAATAATCGCGGACACATTCAACAACAGGGTGGAGGTATTCAAGCCCGAGATAGGGGAACAATGAGGGGAAAGCTCGAGATGTCCTTCCAGGGGGTGAAAAGAACGCCGGGCTGGGGGCTCAGAATACTAATGAAGGCGCTCCTGGCGGTCTCCCTCGCCCTTCTGGCCACGGGCTGCGCGGCCGTGGAGGAAAGGAGGGAGGCCCCCCGGGCCGACCGCGGCCAGTTCACCCTGTATATGAACGGGCCGGGAAGGGCGTCGCTGGACATCACGTTCCTGCTGGATGCCATATATATCGAGTCGGAGGACGGGGCTTACAGGGAGGTCGTGGGCGGGCCCGCGGAGATATCCTCCCATGCCATGGCGGGCAGGCAGAAGCTGCTGGGCGAAGTCTACCTCCCCAGGGGCAAGTACTCGAGCCTTCGGGCGACCGTCAAGAAGGCTACTGTCAGGAGGGATGGCAGGGAGGCCGACCTGGCGTTGCCCCAGGAGGCGATAGAGCTCCCGATAAACGTCGAGATAGAGGAGGGGCAGAACGTCACATTGTTCCTGGCATGGGAGCCCGACGCCTCCATAGCCGAGGAATTCATGTTCAGCCCCGCGCTGTCCGTGGAGGCGGAAAGCCCCGGGCTGGTGAACCTGCTCCTGTTCGTCTCCAACGAGAACTCCGACAACGTCACAGTGATTAACAGGCAGTCCGACGAGGTAGTGGCCACGGTGAAGACCGGCAGGAGCCCCAGGGGGATAGCCACGGGCCTCTCGAGGGACAACCAGAGGGTCTACGTGGCCAATTCGGGTTCCGGCAGCATCACAGTGATAGACCCCAGCACGAACAGGGTTGAGAGCGAGATCCCGGTTAGGTTCGGAAGGAATCCCGAGGGGATAGCGGTGGCCAAGCTCGAGGACGACAGGGAGCTCATCTACGTGGCCAATTACGTTTCGGACAACGTCTCCGTGCTGGACGCCGATACCTACGACGAGATCGAGGACGCCAGGGTGGGCCGCGGCCCCATCGCGGTGGCGGTGGACCCCGACGTGGACGAGATATTGAAGTCGCCGTTTCTCATGTTCGATGACATCAATCTCTTGAGGAGCTACCGGGAGAGCTTCTTCAACGTGTATGTGGCCAACAACCTTTCTAAGGACGTCTCCGTGCTGAGGGTGGACAACAGCACCGGGCTCATAGACGACATCTTTACCGTGGACGTGGAATGGGGTCCGGTGGCCCTTACCGTGGACCCCCACAGGGCCAAGGTGTTTGTGGCCAACTACAATTCCGACAAGCTGTCGGTCATAGACATGGTCGAGATAGCCAGGAACAACTTCTCGGGCGCCGTCAGCGCCATAAACGACGTCGGGACCGCCGTCGTCGGGGTCATAGCCGACCCCTCCCTTGAAAGGCTCTATCTTCTGAAGGAGAGAGAGGGGGAGATACTGCTTATCAGGCCGTCCTCGGAGTCGATCCAACAGGAGAGGCTCGCCGTGACGCCCATAATGGGCACCGTGCCGGCGGGAGATTCCCCGAGGTGGTTCCTGTTGGACCCCGAAGAAAGAAAGATCTATGTGGTCGACAGGGGCTCGGACAGCGTGAAGGTGATAGACAAGAGCACCAGAAGGCGGGAGAAGGTAGTCCCCGTCGGTAAAAAACCCTACGGTATCGCAGTGTTTCCAGAGTTCTGACATGCCTTGTTCCAATGAAAGCGGGGATGATTCCTATTGCGATGGCTTGCCCTTTTAATTGTTTTTCCGCTCCTGGTATCTTCCGCCTTTGCCTTTAACGGGAGGGCGAACCTGTCTTACAGCACGGTGGAATCGTTCGAAGAGGGGGAAAAGATATCATCCTCCGACAGATTCACCCAGAACTACTTCGCCAACTTTGGCAAATCGCTCACCCCACTGATCTCCTACCGGTTCTCCCTGAACGCCAACCTCCTCGACCAGACATCCGAGTCCGAGGGCACGGTCAGGGAAACCTACCGTAGGAGTGGGTCGGCGGGGGTGGACGTCACCCTGGACAACCCTTTTTTCCGCCTTACTTCGGGGTACATTCGGAGGGAAACCTGGGACACCGCCCGCCTGAAGAACGAAAGCAGGACGTCCAGGGAGTTCTATTATGCCCGCCTGAACGTCGTCACCAGGGATTTTCCCACCCTATTTTTAGAGTTCGACAGGTCCAAAACCTTCGACCACTTCCCGGTACCGAAGACGGACGTCATCTCAACGAAATACTCGGCGAACTCGACCTATTCTTACAGGAGCGAGGAGTTCAAG
>JASFVA010000253.1:0-3234 GCA_050050055.1 Nitrospirota bacterium | reverse complement strand
GTGGTAAGGGCCAACTTCGGCATCGAGGGCGACGCCCACGCCTCCGACAAATGGCACAGGCAGGTGAGCCTCCTGGCGGCGGAAAGCATCAGGAAGATGCGTGACAAGGGCCTGGCGGTCGGGCCGGGCGATTTCGCCGAGAACATCACCACCGAGGGCATCAAGCTCGTGGACCTGCCCGTGGGCACCGCCGTCACCATCGGCGAGGGCGTGGAGGCGGAGGTCAGCCAGATCGGCAAGCTCTGCCATTCGCGGTGCGCCATTTACGAGGCCGCGGGAGACTGCGTCATGCCCAGGGAAGGGATCTTCGTGAAGATACTCAAGGGCGGAAGCATCCGCGTCGGCGACGAGGTCAAGGCGGTGCCATGATCACCGCCTGCGTCCTTACGATGAGCGACAGGGCCTCGGCGGGCAAGCGTGAGGACGAAAGCGGTCCGGTCATCCGCGAGATGCTCGAAGGGGCGGGGATCGGCGTAAAAAACTGGGAGATACTTCCCGACAGCAAGGAACTGATAATGCAGAAGCTCGTAAACCACGCGGGAGCGGTGGACCTCATAATCACCACCGGGGGAACCGGCCTCTCGCCCAGGGACGTCACCCCCGACGCCACGCTCGAGGTAGTCGACCGCGAGGTGCCGGGCATAGCCGAGGCCATGAGGGCCGCGAGCCTGGTCAAGACGCCGAGGGCGATGCTCTCCCGCGCCGCGGCGGGCGTGAAGGGAAAGGCCCTCATCATCAACCTGCCCGGAAGCCCCAGGGGCGCCAGGGAAAACCTCGAGGCGGTCCTCGGCGTTATCCCCCACGCCGTGGAAAAGATAAAGGGCTCGGAAGAGGAGTGCGCGAGATGACGGAAGTGACCTACCCGCTTGCCTTCGCCGCAGGGGTGCTTTCGTTCCTGTCCCCCTGCGTGCTCCCCCTCGTGCCTTCCTACGTCTCTTTCATAACGGGGATGAGCTTCGAGGAGCTTACCGAGGAGGCGGACAAGGCCCGGATCAGGCGGCTGACCATCACCAACTCGCTGGCTTTCGTGCTGGGCTTTTCGGTGGTCTTCATCGCCCTGGGGGCCTCCACGTCTTATGTCGGCCAGATGTTCCGCCTGTACCAGGAAGAGATACGCATAGTGGGCGGCATCCTCGTGATAATTTTCGGCCTTTTCATCATGGGCCTGTTCAAGATGGACTTCCTCATGCGCGAGAAGAAGTTCCATCTCCAGGGCCGGCCCTCGGGCTACCTCGGGGTCTTCGTCGTGGGCATCGTCTTCGCGGCGGGCTGGACGCCCTGCATCGGCCCCATCCTCGGAGGCATACTCCTTTACGCCACGTCGCAGGGCTCGACCGCCCTGGGCCTCAAGCTCTTGTCGATATACTCCCTCGGCCTGGCTATTCCGTTTTTGCTCTCGGCCCTGGCCATCAACAGCTTCCTCAGCTACTCCAAGAAGGTCCAGAAATACATGAGGGCGATAATGTTCGTAAGCGGCCTGGTGCTGATAGCCTTCGGCGTGCTCCTCCTGACCGACAAGGTGAGCGAGCTCGCCAACTACTTCCCCGACCTGGGCATAGACCTCTAAGGCGCGGCCGCGGGGAGCCCGGCGCACGGAGGAACTGCGTAGCGGCATCCCGCCCACCGGGACGCTCCAGCCCGGGGCCTATCCGCGGCCTGCACTATGGAGGCTGCTAAGTGACCTTTATCTCCCTGGAGTTCTCCCAGATGCCGTGGATGTTGCAGAAACTCGTGGCGAAAATCGTCCCCGGCTTCTTCAGCTGCACCGAGACCGTGGCCCCGTGGTGGGTGTAGGCCGGGCCCTTGTCCGCTCCCTCGGTGGACTCGCCGTGGGCCGTGAACTCGACGTTCGCGAGCTGGTAGGCCAGCTTTCCGCCCTCGGGAAGAAAAAATACCTGTATCCAGCGAATGTGGTGCTCGGTGGTATTGGGATGAGCGATCTCCTTGCCCACCGACACGGTTATCTCGAAAGTCTCCCCTCCCTTGACCGAGTCCGGGCATTCGATAACCGGAACGTGTTTTTCCTGCTTCCAGTCCTGGGTCTGGTAGAGTTCCCCCATCTTCTTCCCGGTCGTAGCCTCTGCCATAATACATCCCTCCTTTTATGTAAGTTGATATTCGTGCCTCTCATAGTCAAAGACTACCAGAAAAGGACGCCTTTGAAAAGCCGCGGGCTTGCCCATTCCGCTATGGCTTCCGCTTTGGCTCCGCGAATGGCTTCTCGTTGTAATCATGCCCCAGGGGACTTATAAACTCTGTCCGGGGGCCGGGGCCGCTGCAATTGACAGCCCGGATAAGGGGTGATATATTTTATTGAACCTGTTTCGAGGGGGGCAAGACACATGTATGTTTCGTTAGAGCCGGCTCTGGCGCTCGTCGCCGGCGTGTGCATACTGCTGATACCCAGGCTCTTGAATTACATCGTGGCCGCTTATCTCATCCTGATAGGCGTAGTCGGCCTGTTCGGGGTGTAGGTTTAGACGGCTAAACAAGGAGAGGAAATGAATATTTTGGGCAGGCTGTTAATGGTGTTGTGCGTGGGCATGGCCCTGTCCTTGCTCGTGGCGTGCGAGAAGGAAGGACCCGCAGAGCGCGCAGGCAAGAAGTTGGACCAGGTTATGGAAGAGACGCGCGAGAGCATGGAGGAAGCCGCGGAAGACGTCGAGAAAGAGTACGAGGAAATGCGGGAATCGGAGGAGGAAAAGGGGAAGGAGTAGCCGCGAAAGCAAGCTTTCCTACGCTCACGGCTTATGGGCCGCTCTCTCGGCGGGGAGCGGCCCTTTATCATGGGGCTCTCCCCCGGCGTACGGGGTGAAAAGGCGGCTTTCCGTCGAGCCCCGGAAGGAGCCCCTGTCCCGTTGCCCCCGACTTTTCGTTCCCTAACCTCCCGCAAGCCGCGTTTCCCACGGCGCTTGGAATACGCCTCGGCGAATATCCGTTTATCTCCCGATACTTGTTAATGCTTTCGGCCCGCGGATATAATATCTGCTATATTTGACCGGAGGCTTTTCTCCTTGGAAAAGAAATACAACCCCGATAAGGTGGAGCTCAAGTGGCAGGGATACTGGGCCGAAAAGGGCCTCCACGCCACCCGCCGGGACGGCCGTGAGAAATTCTATTGCCTGGAGATGTTCCCCTACCCCTCGGGGAAAATTCATATGGGCCATGTGCGCAACTACGCCATTGGCGACGTCATCGCCCGCTACAAGCGGCTCCGGGGCCTGAACGTCCTCC
>JASFVA010000252.1:0-3246 GCA_050050055.1 Nitrospirota bacterium | reverse complement strand
GATAGAACCCGGCGGGGTAGATGGCCCCCTCTATCTCCTCCTCGCCCAGGCGAGCCATCTCTCCGGGCGTGCGGGCCAGGGCGAAGAGCCTCCGGGAGCTCCGGGCCGTGGTCTCGTCCTTGGTCCTGAGGCTCAGGATGCAGCTTACGAGTATCTCGAAGGGGCCCTTCCTCCGGTTCTTCATCTCGTCGAGCCAGGGGACCTTGAGCCGCGAGACTTCCTTCCTGAGAACCTTCCATGCCTCCGGGAACTCCTCCGGCCTCATTCGCCGCCCTCCTTTCGTCGAATCGCGCAGTTGTATAATACCCCAAGGGGGCCGGGTTGATAAGGAAAGACCTGCGCGAGAGATTCCAGGGGGAGCTCACGGCGGCCGAGAAGGCCTTCTTCCTCCGGAAGGCCAGGGAGGCCATCTACGAGAAGGGCTACCGCGCGGGAGAGGACCTCTTCCACTACTGCTGGTTCCTGACGATGAAGGAGCGGCTCCGCACGATTCGCCCCGACCGCAGGGACGGGCACCTGAGGATGCTCCTCGTGGAGGGCGCCCGCGAGGTCGAGGACGCCGTCAAGCTCTACGCCGGGAGGCTCGAATCAAGCAGGCTCCCCTCGCCCGACAGGCGGGGCGGCAGGTTCATCGAGGACCTGGGACGCTGACCCTCAGAGCCGCCGCGTCCCGGAGAAGTTCGCGGCTTGCAACGCCCCGCCCCCATGCGATATGCTTAAGGTGTTTTTATCAAGGTTATAGGAAGGAGAGCGCATGGACCCCAGGGAAACATTCGGCCAAGGCCAGCACCACCTCATAAAGGGGGAGCTCGAAGAGAGCGTAAAGAGCTTCACCGAGGCCATCGAGGCCGGGATGGACGAAGCCATAGCCTACCTCAGCCGCGGCGCCGCCTACATGAAGCTGCAGAAGCCCGTGGAGGCCGCGGGGGATTTCTCGAAGGCCATCGAGAAGTCTCCAGAGAGCGACCGGGCCCACTACTACCGGGCCTCCGCCATGATGCTCTCGGGCGAGTACGAGGCTGCCCTGCCCGACCTCAGCCGGGCCATAGAGCTCAACCCCGAAAACGGGGCCGCCTTCTTCGCCAGGGCCACCTGCCACGTCCAGCTCGGAAACGACGACGAGGCCACCAGGGACATGAAGACCGCCCTGGCCATGGCCGAGACCGCGGCCCAGGGCCTGGCCGACACCTTCGGCATCATAAGGACCCACTTCGACATGGCCATGGCGCTTCTTTCGGGCGAGCGGAAGCCCTCGTCGCTGAAGCTCACCGATAAGGAGCAGGAGCAGCTCAAGCGGTGGCTGGAGGAAGGCCAACAGGAATGAGCCCCGCCCCCTGAGGCCCCCTCAGCGCGATGTGTTAGAATTTACGATGCATCCCTTTTTTCTTGAGGCCAAGACCATCTCCGACGCGTGGTTCCAGCTCATCTACAACATCTTCGACCGCTCCTACACCCAGGAGATACAGCACGGCTCCTTCGAAAAAGAGCAGTACCGCCTCCAGTACCCCGGCATCTCGGTCTTCATAGAGCACCCGGCTGAGGACATGGTGCCCGTAATACCCGCGGCCCTGGGCATCCCCTCCCCCACGACGATGGAGTACATAGAGGACTACTTCGTGGGCTACCTGATGAACCCCGAGCTGGCGGAAAACGAGACCTACACCTACGCAAGCCGCATCCACCACCCCATGCCCGGCGGGGGGACCCAGCTGGACAGGGTCATAGGCCTCCTCAGGGAGGCGCCGCTTACCAACCAGGCCATAGTGGAGATAGGCTCCCCGGAGGACCTGGACGTCTGCTACGGAAACGACGGCAAGCTCGACCCCCCGTGCCTGAGGCTCCTGGACTTCAAGGCCGTGCCCCGGGGCGGGGAGACGCTCCTGACCGTCACGGCCTACTTCCGCTCCTGGGACCTCTGGGCGGGCTTCCCCACCAACCTGGGGGGCATCCAGCTCCTTAAGAAATACGTGGCCGGCGAGACGGGCCTCGCCGACGGCCCCATGTATGCCTACAGCGCCGGGGCGCACATCTACGGCTACCAGGAGGACATCGCCCGCATACGCACCATGAGAGACAGGAAGGCGAAGTAGCGCTCTCCCTGAGTATTTATTATTTCTTCCCCCCCTTCGAAAATCTCAGCGTAGCGCAGTGAGGCCGCAGGGTGAAAAAGCGATTCGTGTTTGAGGCGCGGAAGCGCCGAGCGTGAATCGCTTTACCGGAGGCCGACCGTAAGCGGAGCGCCCGGGGATTTTCTCGGGGCGCCCTTTTTGTGCAACTTTTTGCTCGTCCAAAAAGTTGTGATAAAATCCTAAAGGTGAGCTCCGAAAGCCCGGCCACAGTCCATCTCCAAGCAAGGGAAGCGCCGGGAGAGGAGGTGTTGGAAATGTCCAAGCGAAGGACCCGCGGAAGCCGTATCCGCCTGGGGCTCCCGGCCCTCCTCGCGCTCCTTCTCCTTAATTTCCTCGCGCCCGCGAGGGCCGAGACCCCCTACGTCCATTCCATCGGGAGAGAGGAAGGCTCCCTGGAGGAGGTCTCGATAAACATAGAGAAGGCCGCGCAGGCCAACATCATGGCCCCGGGCTACGAGAAGTTCGGCATCCTCGGCCGCAGGGTGACCGTGGAGGGGGAGGCCGTAAACAGGACGGACTCCGAGCTTCGGGGCCTCGTTCTCACCTTCACGGCCAGGGACGTCTTCGGCAAGGCACTGGACGAGTGCCGCGTGCTCCTTAGCCTTCCGCCCGGGGGAAGGCGGCCCTTCCGCTGCTCCGTGGAGGCCAAGGACGCCTCGGAGCTAAACAGGGTAACCTACAGGGTGGGGAAGTGAGTGGAGGCGCGCCGCAGTGCTTCCTGCCGGCCATGCGCGCCTGAGGAAAGGCTTATGCGGAAAAAGCTCATCGCTATTTTGGTTCTTTGTTTTCTGGCGTTGTCCGGCTGTGTTTCGAGGCTGGGCCGGGTCGGCCCCGGCGAGGCGATTGCCTTGCCGGAAAGCGAGGCATTAATCTTCGGGAAGATAATATTCATCGAGAACAACGAAGAAAAGGCGCCCTACGGCGCATGGACAAGGAAGCCGTTTCCGACGGTCTTCCAGGTTGAATCCGAAAAATATTATGTGGGCCCGGAAGTGGAAAGGGACGGGAGCTTCTACTGGAAGGTGCCCAGGGGGACCTATGTAGTCTCCAAGGTCGAGTATGCTTATGCGGTTCTGCCCCAAGTGGCTTTTCAGACGCCTCCGGAGGCTGACGCCGT
>JASFVA010000251.1:0-3248 GCA_050050055.1 Nitrospirota bacterium | reverse complement strand
GCCCGAGGAATCTTGCGAGCCATCAAAGAAACTCAAAGTCTTAGTATCCTCGCTCATACTTTTCCTGATAACAGTGCTGCCGAAATTATCTTTTTCCGAGGAGTACGAGTTCGACGCCTCCGAGTTTGAGAAAAAGCCATACTCCATTGGCGGATATTCGGAACTGAGGCCTGTACTGTTCGGACTCGACAAGGATTCTGCCTTCTATAAGCTTCGCTTTTTTGACAGGGAAGATGACGAGGCTACTTATGAGTTCAACCTGGGAGCCCTGATAGATGCGAGTTACCAGACAGACATGGTCGAGATATTCGTCCAGCCAAATATTCTCTATGCGGACTCGTACCGCGAGTCGGGGCTGAGCGGCAAGATGTTTCAATGGTACCTCGCACTTAAGCCCTCGAATGCCCTGAGCATTTATGCGGGCAAAAAGTCGGTGAAATGGGGGAAGGGGTACGCCTGGAACCCGGTGGGGTTCGTCGAGCGAATGAAGGACCCCAACGACCCGGACCTGGCCCGCGAGGGCCTCGTGATGCTGACGGCGGATTACACGAAGAGCTTTGTGGGCGCCTTGAGAACCCTCTCCATCAGCCCGGTCTTTATCCCAGTATTCGAGGAAGTGAATGAGGACTTCGGAAGAATTAACAACGTGAACTTTGCCGGGAAAGTCTATATGCTCCTCTACGACACTGACATTGATTTCATGTTTCTCATTGGGGACAGCAGGCCAAACCGTTACGGTTTCGATTTCTCAAGGAACATAACCTCGAATTTCGAGGTGCACGGCGAACTGGCATTCATAGATGATTTCAATAAACGACTAATCGACTCAGACGGCCGGGTTCACGAAGATGATTCCGACGTCATCAATTACCTACTTGGTTTCCGGTACCTGTCCAGGGCCGATACTACTTATATTCTCGAGTACTACCGTAACGGAGGGGGCTACAGCGAAGACGAGATGAGTCAATTTTTCTCCTTAGTGGAAAGTGGATTTCAGAATTTTATCTCCACAGGTGATGCGGCTCTTCTGAAAAAGGCCGGATCCGTAAGTCAGGTCTATGGCGGCCAGAACCCGATGAGACACTACCTTTACCTGCGCATAAGCCAGAAGGAGCCTTTCGACGTTCTCTATCTTACGCCGGCGATTACGTGGATACAGAATCTTTCGGACGGCAGCGCGACCCTTTCCCCCGAGGTCTCGTACAAGGGCATCACTAACACCGAGATCCGCCTCAAGGGAGGAATCCTTTTTGGCCAGCGGAGGACTGAATATGGTGAGAAACAAAACGACTACAGGGCCGAGCTGAGAGTAAGGTATTTCTTTTAGCCCAGACTTTCCTGCGTTGTCCCCGGTCTTTCGGAAAATTTCTTTGTCCCTTAGCCAAGTCTACAATTATCGAGTTCTTCCGTAGATCCGCAATTTTCCGATTCTCATTTATTTAAGAGTGGTGGGCGAACTACGCAAAAAACCCTGCACCTATACAGAAACTATCCAACCGGGCGGTTTCGATGCTACATTGATGACCTTCGCCAGCTCTAACTTATTGGAAAATTGGAGAATGGAGCCGGGGAGGAGGGTCGAACTCCCGACCTGCTGATTACGAATCAGCTGCTCTACCACTGAGCTACCCCGGCTTAGGGGATATATTTTACACCAAGAGCCTACTTTCGTTTCAATTCCACCTCGATATAGGGCTTCTGCTGCCCCGCCAGGGCGGGCTCCACGTGGGCCACTATGTCGGCCAGGCTGGGGAAATCGTGGAGCAGCCTGTCCTCGACGCGGTGGGCTATGTCGTGGGCCTTCCTGACGGAGATCTCGGGGTCCACCTGGATGTGGAGGTCCAGGTACACGTGCTGGGGTGTGCCCCGGGTCCTTATGTCGTGGCAGCCCTTCACGCCCTCCACCTCCGTGACCACGGCCTCGATGGCGGTGGTGTCTATGCAGACGGTGTCGACGAGGACGTCCGAGGCGCTCTTTATTATCTCGTATCCTATCCGGGCTATGAAGACGGTTATGATTATGCCGGCTATGGCGTCGGCCATGGGGTAGCCCAGCCTCGTGAACAGGAGGCCGACCATGACGGCGAAGGAGGCGAAGATGTCGCTCTTGGTGTGCAGGGCGTCGGCCACCAGGAAGTCGCTCCCGAGCTGCCTGCCGCGCTTCATCTCGTAGAGCATCACGAAGGCGTTCACGGCCATGGTGCAGACGAGGATAACGAAGCTCGTGTTCGGAGCCACGGTCTCGTGCCCCACCGTGAAGGAGTGGTAGACGCGCTTCAGGATCTGGAAGCACGTGCCGAAGATCATCAGGGAGATGACTATGGTGAAGAGGTTCTCGAACTTCTTGTGCCCGTAGGGGTGCCCTTCGTCGGGGGGGTGCGAGGCTATCCATATGCCCACCAGGCCTACCACGTTGGAAACACCGTCGAAGAGCGAGTGGAAGCCGTCGGACATCATTCCGAGCGAGCCCGTCAGGTATCCCCAGGTTATCTTGGCCACGGCCACGCCCTCGTTGAGAAGGAGCGTGACGATGAGGACCTTCCGTACCCTCGGGGTGTACTCCTCCGGCGCTACCGTGTGAACGTGTCCGTGGTCATGTCCGTGCATGATTTCCTGAACTCCTCGAAACGGTCTTCCTTTATTGCCTCCCTCATCTTCCCGAAGAACTCCAGGTAGAAATGGAGGTTGTGTATGGTGTTGAGCCTCATGGAAAGTATCTCCCTCGCCATGTAAAGGTGCCTCAGGTACCCGCGCGAGTAATTGCGGCAGGTATAGCAGCCGCATTCGGGGTCCAGGGGGCCGGGGTCCTCCTTGTACTCGGCCCGCTTGATGCTCACCCGCCCCCGGCTCGTAAAGAGCGTGCCGTTTCGCGCGTTCCTCGTGGGCATTACGCAGTCGAACATGTCGAAGCCCGCCCCCACGGCCTCCAGGACGTCGCCCAGGTCCCCGATGCCCATCAGGTAGCGGGGCTTTTCCCGGGGAAGCCTTGGCCCCGTGCACTCTATTATCTCATACATCGTCTCTTTTGGCTCTCCCACGCTAAGCCCCCCCACGGCGTAGCCGTCGAAGCCCAGCTCCGTTATCTCGGCCACGCTCCGCTCCCTGAGGTCGGGGTACATCCCCCCCTGGGCTATGCCGAAAAGGAGGGCCCTTTCCGCCCCGTCGGCGGAGGCCCTCTCGTGTGCCTCCCCGCACTTCCGCGCCCACCTGGTGGTGAGCCCCAGGGACTTCTCGGTGTACTCCCTCGT
>JASFVA010000250.1:0-3269 GCA_050050055.1 Nitrospirota bacterium | reverse complement strand
TGGCGAACGGGAAGCGCTTCGGAAAGGTGTTCATCCTCTACGGCGCGAGGACGCCCGGGGAGATGATATTCAGGGACGAGTTGGAGGAATGGGCGAAGGGCGCAAGCGTCGCCGTGACGGTGGATTTCCCCGGCGAGGGATGGCACGGGCATACCGGCGTGGTCACAGGCCTCCTGGACGGGGTCGATGCCGATTTCTCCGAAAGCGTCGCCTTCGTCTGCGGCCCGGAGATCATGATTAAGGCGGCTTTGAGAGAGCTTTCGTCCCGGGCGATGCCCGAGGACAGCATCATCACCACCCTGGAGGCGCACATGAAGTGCGGCGTAGGCAAGTGCGGCCACTGCTACCTCGAGTCCAAATACATCTGCGCCGACGGCCCGGTCTTCAGCCTCAAGGAGTTGAGGGGCCTCGGCGCCTCTTACTGATCGCTCCCGCCGATAGCCCTCGATTTATGCGATGCTGAGGTGCGTAGCGCTGGAAGGAGGAGGGAGGGGGTAGGGGAGCCCGGACGGTCCGGGCCCCCCTTGGCAGGTCCTTAGAGCTTCCGACCGCCGGATTTCATCGGGTCTCCTTCGTAGCCCAGGGCTTCCCAGTCGAGACGGCCGCTGTCGCCGTGGCAGTCGAGGCAGCCGAGGGCCTTGTCGCCTGGCACGACCATGTGGTTGAGCTTCCAGTACATGGCGGTCTCTGCGAAGCCGTATTCTCCGCTGTAAGGCAGGCCCACGGTCTCCATGCCCTGCTTAGAGGCCGAGTCCCAGTCGTAGGTCTTCCAGTATCCGCCCTTGCCGAAGAGGTGCGGCACGATTAGGTATTCGTTCTTCTTATCGTAAATCTGCTTGCCCTTGTGGAGCTTGAAGGGGTAGATTTTCGACTTGGCGTCGCCTATGTCGCCGACGGGCCAGCTCAGAAGAGCGACCTCGCCGGGGTCAATCTTTTCGCCCAGCAGATAGGCCCCGCCGGTTCCGTTATACCACCTGTATTGGGGCGCGATGTTCTTGCCCCAGACGAAGGAGCCCTTCTTCTTTGCGTAGGTGGGCATTCCGTACTGCTTCATGGTGGCGTCGATCTCTATGTCCTGGCCCGCCTGCGACCAGTCCCAGTACAACTTCGTGGGAAGGCTCTTTGCGAACCGGGGGATATGGCAGGTCTGGCACGCCACGGTGTCGGTGTGGCCGTTTACGAGGGATTCCTTGTGGGGCCTGGCGTCGTGGCAGTCGGTGCACTTTAGGTGGTCGTTGCCGCCGGGCGAGACGACCATGGCGTTACCCTTGATGCTGTGGTTTTCGGTCTTGTGGCAGTCCTGGCATGTGAAATCGGCGCCGTCCTTGCCCATGTGGACGTCGTAGTCACTTGTGGCGTCCAGCAGAGAGGAGTCCAGGTCGCCATGCTTTACGCCTTCTCCGCCGCCGCCGTAGAAATGGCAGTCGCCGCAGTTCTTCCGCGAGGGCTTGCCCACGTTCTGGGCCACGTGGAGGAGGTCAACCCCCTCCTTGGGCATTCCCGCCCCCTTGGGCTCCTTCCTGTATGTGCCGGTGGTGTCGTGGCACATGAGGCAGTCGACCTTTGTCTTGTCGGTGAAGTCGAAGCTCGCGTCCTTCCACCCATAGCCCGCGTGGCAGCTGGTGCAACGGGGCCAGTTGGCGCTGATGTTGATGCAGAAGTTGTTGATGGCGTTCTTCTTGCCCCTTTCCACCATGCCCTTGCCCGGGATCTCCTGCTTCGACTTCCACGTCCAGTGCGTGGTCTTCATCATGTCCTCCGCAGCGTCCTCGTGGCATTGGATGCACTTCTTGGTCACGTCGGGGGCCGTCTGGAGAGGGCCCTTGACGAACTGGCTATGGTCGACGGCAGCCCAGGCGGGCGCAGCCACCAGTACCAGCAGCGCAAAGAGCGCCACGGGTACGATTGTCGGGTTTCTCATAAACTTTCCTCCTTGAAAGGTGTTCATTCTTAATCGAATTAATTAAAGGCAAGCCCCGTGCCAGAGAAGGGGCGAACGAGGGTAAATTTGCAACTAATTGATAATAAAGGAAACAATGCCGGGGGATAGGTACCTCGGATTGTAAATAATGTTAAATTGTGTTACATTTACGTTAATAAAGCGTTAAGGAGTTAACGGAAGTGATGAACGATATCTTTAAGGACGAGACATTCCTGAGCAGCGTGCTCGACACCATGACCGACGGCCTGATGGTCGTGGACAAGGAGGGCACCATACTTTCGTTTAACAGGGCCGCGGAGAGGATGACGGGCTATTCGGCAAGCGAGGTCCTGGGGAAGAACTGCGAAATACTCGATACCGACACCTGCGTGATGGGCGGGGAGCGGAAGAACTGCAGCCTCTTCGAGGAAGGCAGCGTGACGAGAAAGGGCTGCCGCATAAGGGCGAAGGACGGCGGGGCAGTCCATCTTCTGAAGAACGCCGTGGTGCTGAGGGACGAGAAGGGCGACGTGATAGGGGGCGTCGAGACGATGACGGACATCACCTCCCTCGTCATGAAGGACATGCAGATAGAGGAGCTGAAGAAGGACATCTCCAGGGAATACGGCTTCATGGGCATGCTCGGGACGAGCTCGGCGATGAAGAACGTCTTCGGGCAGATCGAAAACGCCGCCCGGAGCGGGGCCCCTGTGATGATATACGGGGAGTCCGGCACCGGCAAGGAGCTTGTGGCCTCGGCGGTCCACAGGCTGAGCGGCCGGCGAGAGGGGCCTTTCATCAAGGTCAATTGCGCGGCCCTGAACGAAAGCCTTCTTGAGAGCGAGCTCTTCGGGCACAAGAGGGGCTCCTTCACGGGCGCCCTCAGGGACAGGAAGGGAAGGTTCGAGGCCGCCTCCGGCGGCACCATCTTCCTCGACGAGATAGGCGACATGCCCCTTTCAATGCAGGTTAAGCTCCTGAGGGTGCTCGAGCAGAAAGAGGTGGAGCGGGTGGGCGACAACACCCCGGTAAGCGTGGACATCAGGCTGGTGACGGCGACGAACAGGAATATATACGAACTGGTCGACGGGGGGGCCTTCAGGGAAGACCTCCTGTACAGGGTAAACGTCGTGCCGATTAACATCCCGCCCCTCAGGGAGAGGGCGGAGGACCTGCCGCTGATAGTGGCCCATTACCTGAAAAGGGTTTCCTACGTGAACAACAAGGAGATAAGGAGCGTCAACCCCAGGGCGATGGAGATACTGAAGGCCTACCACTGGCCAGGAAACATAAGGCAGCTCATAAACACCCTCGAATACAGCGCCATAACCTGCAAGGGGGCTTCCAT
>JASFVA010000249.1:0-3271 GCA_050050055.1 Nitrospirota bacterium | reverse complement strand
AATCCGTCAAGATAGAGTCGCTCCTCGAGTTCACCTTCGTCTTCGTGGCCAGCATCGCCGCGCTCTTCGGCCTGGGCCTCGCCCTGGCGGCCAAGAGGTTTTCGGTGAAGGTGGACCCCAGGGTGGAGCACGTCAAGGACGTCCTGGCCGGGGCGCACTGCGGCGCCTGCGGCTACCCCGGCTGCGAGCAGTACGCCGAGGCCGTGGTGGCCAACCCCGACGTGGCCCCCAACCTCTGCACCCCCGGCGGGGCGCGGGCCGCCGAGGTGATAGCGAAGATCACGGGCAAGGCCCCCGGAGAGGCCGAGCCGATATTCTCCCGCATAATGTGCCAGGGCGGAACCGGCAAGGCCACGCGCAAGTTCCTCTACGAGGGCGTCAGGGACTGCCGCGCGGCGGTGCTCGCCGGAGGCGGCGACAAGTCCTGCATGTACGGCTGCCTGGGCTACGGCACCTGCGCCGCCGTCTGCCCCTTCGACGCCATCCACATGGGCCCCGACGACCTCCCCGTGGTGGACGTCACCAAGTGCACCGGCTGCCGCAAGTGCGAGGTGGCCTGCCCCAAGAACGTGATAGAGGTGCTTGCCGGCAGCAAGGCCGTGCTCGTCTCCTGCCACTCCAAGGAAAAGGGCGGCACCGTGCGCAAGCAGTGCGAGGTGGGCTGCATCGCCTGCCGGAAGTGCGAGAAGGTCTGCCCCTTCGACGCCCCCACGGTGGAGAACAACCTCTCCAGGATAGACCTCGACAAATGCGAGGTCTGCGGCCTCTGCGCCCGGGTGTGCCCGACCACGGCGATACGGGACTTCATGCCCACAAGGCCCAAGGCCTTTGTCACGGAAAAGTGCATCGGCTGCCAGCGCTGCGCCAAGGTCTGCCCCGTGGACGCCCCCTCGGGCGAGAAGAAGAAGATGCACGTCATCGACCAGGAAAAATGCATAGGCTGCGGCATCTGCACCTCCAAGTGCCCGGTGCAGGCGATAGACGGCACCTTCAACGCCCAGGCCGTCTTCGAGGCCGCCGCCGCGAAGAAGGCCGCCCGCGAGGCCGCCAAGGCCAAGGAGGCCGCCGGAGCCTCCGAGGCGGCGTAAGGCTTCCCAAAGCCCTTCGAGTTCCATTGCCCTTCGACATCCACCCCTCCGTACTGTAATCTATCCGGAGGCGGGGCGCGCCCCGGCGCGCGGGCCCCTCAGATAATAAGGCCGCAAGGAGGAGAAAAGCCATGAGACCGAAATTCTCCGGGCGCAACACCAGGTGCGTCCACTCCGGAAACTACGTGAGCTCCGAGACCGGGGGGGTCAACACCCCCATATTCGCCTCCACCTCCTTCCTCTTCCCCAACCCCTCGGGCACCGCCTTCTACCCCAGGTACTTCAACATTCCCACCCAGACGGCGGCGGCCGAGAAGGTCCGCGCCCTCGAGGGCGGCGAAAGGGGCCTGGTGCTCAGCTCCGGGATGGCCGCCATAACCTCGGTGCTCTTCGCCCTCCTCGGAAGGGGCGACCACGCCGTCTTCCAGCGGGACCTCTACGGCGGCACCCACCACTTCGTGACCTCGGAGTTAGAAAAGTTCGGCATTGGTTTCTCCTTCGCCTCCGGGGAGGCCGTGGCGGACTTCGAAAGCGAGGCGAGGGAAAACACCAGGGTCATTTTCCTCGAGAGCCCCTCGAACCCGCTTCTGAGGATTGTGGACCTGGCGGCCCTGGCCCGGTTCGCCCGGGAGAGGGGCATCCTCACGGTCATGGACAACACCTTCGCCACCCCCCTGAACCAGACCCCCCTCGACCTCGGCATCGACGTGGTGGTACATAGCGGCACGAAGTACCTCAACGGCCACAGCGACGTCAACTGCGGCGCCGTGGTCGCCTCCCGGGAGCTCATGGAAAGGATAATGCCCTTCGCCGTGAACCACGGCGGGACCCTCGACGTCCACGCCTGCTACATGCTCGAGCGGGGCATGAAGACCCTGGGCCTGAGGGTGGAAAGGCACAACGAAAACGCCGCGAGGCTGGCGGCCTTCCTCGAGGCCCACCCCCTCGTCCGGAAGGTCTACTACCCCGGCCTCCCCGGCCACGAGGGCCACGAGACCGCCAGGGCCCAGATGAGGGGCTTCGGCGGCATGCTCTCCTTCGAGCTGGACTGCGGCACGGACTCCGCGAGGCGGCGCGCGGGGAGGCTCGAGGTGATAACCCCCGCCGTGAGCCTCGGCGGTGTTGAGTCCCTGATATGCTTTCCCGCCGAGACCTCCCACGCCAAGATGTCCGCCGCCCAGCGGAGGAGGGCGGGGATCTCGGACTCGCTCCTGCGCCTCTCCGTGGGGGTGGAGGACGCCGAGGACCTGGAGGCCGACCTCGAAAGGATGCTCTCGGGCTGAGACTCCCCCCTCGGCAGGGGGGAGGCAGGCTTCGTCCCGCGGGCGTCGCCTGCCAGGAGGTTAATTAGAGGCAAAACCCTGTGCTAATATACCCGGAGTAGACCCTAAGCAGAGCAAGACGGACCCCCGGACGGAGGTTTTAAGGGCATGGAGAAAAAACGGGTCAGGTGCCCCCGGTGCAAGACGGTCCAGCCCCTGAGCGCAAGGTGCTCAAGCTGCGGCCTCGACTTCAGGGAATACGCGCGGAGGCTCAGGGAAAAGAGGGCGGCCGCCGCCCGGCAGGAGGAGGCCGGGGCGAAGCCCGAGGCCGGGGCCGGGGAAGACAGGGCAGGCGAAGAGAGGGCCGGGGAAGAGAAGAAGCCCGCCGGCATAAAGATCCCGGTCATGCCCAGGGAGCCGGAGCTCGAGAGCGTGGGCGACCTCCTGGGCGCCACCTGGCTCATATACAAGGGGCGTTTCGGCGTCCTGGTGGGCCTCTACGTGCTTTCGGCCCTCCTAATGATAGCGCTCCCGGCGGCCATCGCCGCAGCGGGCGGGATAATCGCCGCCACGGTGCCCTTTGCCGGGGGGGCGGTCTTCGGGGCTTCGCTCCTGGGGGCCCTCGTGGGGGCGCTGGCCTCGCTCTGGGCCTTCGGGGGCTTCATAGCGGCCTCCTGCGACGAGACCCTGAAGTTCGGGGAGGCCCTGGGAAGCGGCTGGCGGAGGCTCTGGTCGCTCCTCTGGCTCTACCTCATGGCGGGCTACGTCGTGGGCGGGGGCCTGTTCCTCTTCGTCCTGCCGGGCCTGGCGATGCTCGTGTGGTTCTTCGCCTCGCAGTTCATCGTCTTCGAGGAAGAGGAAAGGGGCATGGACGCCGTGCTTAAGAGCAGGGCCTACGTGAGGGGCTTCGGCTGGGGCGTC
>JASFVA010000248.1:0-3279 GCA_050050055.1 Nitrospirota bacterium | reverse complement strand
ACGAACCTCAAGGCCCTCTGCCTCCACTGCGGGCGCGCCTGGCCCTGCGAGGAGATACAGGAGAGGCTCGAGGCCGGGGACCTCGACCCAAAGTGCGAAGCCTGCGGAGGACTTATAAAACCCGCCACCGTCAGCTTCGGCCAGCCCATGCCCGAGGAGGAGATGAGGCGGGCCCTGGAGTGCGCCATCGGGTCGGACCTCATGTTGATGATAGGCTCGTCCCTCCAGGTGGAGCCCGCGGCCTCCATCCCCGGAGAGGCCCGCAGGGCCGGGGCCAGGCTCATATTCATAAACCGCACCCCCACGCCCTGGGACCACATAGCCGAGGTGATATTCCGGGAGAGCGCGGCCGAGGTGATGGGAAGGCTGGAGGAGGCCCTCTGAGCCCTACGCGCGCTAATCGCCGAAGAAGACGCCGTCGCCCCCGTCTTCCAGTTCCCTTTTGAGCCTCTCGTCGAGGTCGATCAGCACCCTGACCTTCCCCTCTTCTCCAAGCAGGTAGTCGATATCGAGCACGTCCGTCATGCCGTAGACGAAGTAGTCATAAAGGGGCCTGAGCTCGTAGCCGATGGTCTCGCCGGTCTCGCCGGCTATCCTCCTCATGTACGTCGAGCCGGAGAAGTCCCTGTGGCGGCTCACGAAGTGAAGAGCCTCCCCCATCGCATCCTTGGCGGAGAGGTTTTCGAGCACCTTGTATTCGAACTCCGGTTCGAAGGGCAGGATCTCGTATCCGTCGCCCGCCACATCCAGGAAGGCTACTGTCTCGAGGAAATCGTACTGGGGGCCGAGGTAAAGGACCAGGTCGAAGGTGCCGCTCAGCTCGACGGGCTCCCTCACGCCGTGGGCCCTCAGGGCCGTCCCCCCGGCGCAGGCGCCCAGGAATACCGAGATTATCGCCAGTGCTGCCATTCCATGCATGCGCTTAACCATCTTCCCTCCTGCCGCGGACAGGCTAATACGGTTCGCCCCCGCCCGCGGGATGTCCTACGCCGAAGACCACCCTCACCCTGTTGCCCCCGGCGAGGAAATAGTCCACATCCATCACGAGCCGGCGGGATACTATCTGCTTGTACTCGGGCCGGATTTCGTAGCCCACGGTAATTCCCCCGGCCAATATCCTGCTGTAGGCGAGTTCCCCGAAATGTTCGCGGCCGATGAACCACTCGCCGCTCCTTACGGCCTCGGGACCGGTAAGTCCCCGGACGGTGCCGAAGTCGAACTCCGGCGCGCTGAGGTCGAACTCGTAGTCGTCGCCCTCGAGGTCGAGTATCGCAACGAGCCCCTTTATTACCCGGGGTCCCTCCGAGCCCTCCGACTGGGACGCCGAATAGAGGAACACCGTGTAGGTGCCCTCCTCCACGGGTGGCCCGGCGATGTCCTCCGTGGGGAGCTTAGCCGCACCGGCACACCCCACGGCTGCGAGGGCCGCTGCGGCAATGACTATAGAGAGAGCTCTTTTCAACCGCTTCAGTTCAGTGAGTACTGGATTTCGAGGTCCATCGAGCAGGGGGTGAAGGGTTGGGGGATCTCCTCCCCCGCCCTGAGCTTCTCCTCCAGCACGCGGAGTATGTTCTTCTTGACCCTCTCGATGGTTTCCTCATAGGAACCGCACTGAGCGCAGCAGCCGTCGAGCTCCGGGCAATGGGCCCTGAACCCCCATGAGTTCTCCTCGATCACTATCGAAAACCTGTAGCTCTCCATACCCCCATCTTACCAAGGGGAGGCGGGTTGTCAAGGGAAAAGTTAGGGCCGGAAAAGGACCGGGAAAACGTCTCTAAAACGAGGGCAAAGGGCGCTGAAAGCGGGGAAAGAACACCGGCTTAAGGCGACAGCCCCGCCGGGGAAAGGCGTCCACGGGGCGCGGTTCCCTAAACCTTGAACCGCTTTATCTCGTTCAGGAGCCTGCTGGAGCCCCCGTGCATGGCGTTGGCCGCGCTCTTCATCTCGTCGGCGGCGCCCCGGAGCGCCTCGGCGGTCTTTCGGATGTTCCCTATGGATTTCATAATGCTGTCGCTCTTTTCGTGCTGGTCCGATATGGACCCCTCGAGCATCTCGGCCAGGCCGTGTACATTCTCGGCCATCTGTTGTATCTGCTTTATGCCTTCCAGCTGGTCGGAGGTGGCGTTCTTTATGTGCTTGGCCCCCGTGCGGATGTTCTCCGTGGCCTCGACGATGACCCTGCTGCCGCCGGACTGCTCCTGGGTGGCGTTCGATATGTAGCTCACCTGCCTGTTCATGTTCGTCGTGGCCTCGGTTATCTGTTTTATCACCTGGGCCTCCTCCTGGGTGGCGCGCTGTATGGAGCGGGCCATCTCGGTGGATTCCCGGGAGCTCTTCTGTATGCTCTTGAGCACCTCGTTGACCTCGGCGACGAGCTTCATGCCCCGCTCCACGGCCTCGATGCCCACGGCCGCCATCTCCACGCTCGACCGGGTCTCCTTCTGCACGGTGGCTATGAGCTGGGATATCTCCTTCGTGGAGAGCGAGGTCCTGTCGGCGAGGTCCCGTATCTCGCTGGCCACCACGTTGAAGCCGGAGCCGTACTGCCCGGCCTGGGCGGCCAGTATGGAGGCGTTCAGGCTCAGGAGCGAGGTCTGGTCGGTTATGTCGTCTATGACATTCACTATGTCGCCTATCTCCTCTGAATGCGTGCCGAGCCTGTTTATCACCTCCGAGAGCGAGCGGACGCTCTGCATTATCTCCTGCATGCCCTCTATGGCGGAAGTGGCGGCCGCCATGCCTTTTTCGGAAGCCTCGGTGGAGACGGTGTCCGCGAGGCGCACGGACTCCTCGGCGTTGTCCTCTATCTCGCTTATGGTGGCGTTGACGTCCAGGAGGGCCGAGGCTATCTGCTCCGCCGAGGCCGAGAGGCTCTCGAGGCTCGAGGCCACCTCGCGGATGGAGGCCATCATCTCCTCTATGGAGGCGGCGGAGCCCTCGGACATCCGGTTGAAGGAATCGGCGCTCTCGGCCACCTTCTGGATGGAACTGGACATCTCCGAGACCGCGCTCGTGGCTCCCTCGGCGCTCTGCGTCAGGCTCTTGGCGCTCTCCCGGACGGCGGACAGGGAGCTCTTCATCTCGTTTATGGAGTTGGAAGCCTGGGCGACGGACTTCTGCTGGACGTCCGATATGCCGAGGACGTTGGCCGATGACTTCATTATCTTGCCGGCGATGGAAGTCACCCTCGCGGTGATGTCCTGTATCCCGGAGATGATGCCCTTGAAGTTGCCGGCCATCCCGTCGATGGACTTGCCCAGGACGGCTATCTCGTCGGTC
>JASFVA010000247.1:0-3297 GCA_050050055.1 Nitrospirota bacterium | reverse complement strand
TGCGTATGCCCCAAGCGTGCCCTCGCCGGTCTCCCGTGCCTCGCGGGCCGTGCTCATGCCGCCTCTTGCATTACAGTACAGGTTCAAAGGCCAGCTCCCGCCGGGCGGGGTGAGCTCACCCGGTATTTTACAATATACCCAGGTTTTATCAAGGCGGGATGCGGAAGGGGTGCCTGGGTCCTTCCCCATTGGGGGGGCCGCGGGCCCCTTTCAAAATACATTCGGGTCTGGTAAGATTTATTTCCGGATTGCCGCAAAGGCAGACCACATGAGGAGGTGTCAGGCCAAATGAAGAGAGTGGGAATAATTACAAGCGGGGGTGACTGCGGGGGGCTGAATGCGGTAATTAAGGGCGCCGCCCGGATGGCCGATGCTCTGGGGATCGAGATGGTCGTGATCCCAAACGGCTATGCCGGCCTTTACAATCTTGTCGATACCGAAAGCGTGGTTCTTCTCACCCGGGAGAGGCTGAACAAGATAGACGCCACCAGGGCGGGCTCCGAGGCCGGACACTCGAGGGTCAAGATAAAGAAGATAGAGGCCGCCGACAAGTACGACCGCATCAAGAAGGGCCTTGAGAAATTCGGGATAGACGGCCTCGTCATCAGCGGAGGCGACGACACCGGGAGCGTGATAGTCGACCTGGCGGAGAAGGGAATAAAGTGCGTGCACGTGCCCAAGACCATGGACCTCGACCTCCAGACCTACAGCGTGGGCGGGGATTCGGCCATAAACAGGGTGGCGGAGTTCATGAGCGACCTCAGGACCACGGGCATGAGCCACAACCGGGTCCTGGTGCTCGAGGTGTTCGGGCGCTACGCGGGGCACACCGCCTTCAGGGGAGGAACCGGGGCCGACGCCGATTGCATACTCCTTCCGGAGATCCCCGTGGACTTCGACGTGGTCTACGAGCACATGAAAAAGACGTTCTTTTCGCGGGTGAAGGCCAGCGATGTGAGGGCCGGGACCTACGCCATTGTCGCCGCCGAGGGCATGAAGGACGCCAAGGGGGAGGTCATATCCGACGAGTCGGCCGGAAAAGACGCCTTCGGCCACGTCAAACTCGCCGGGGCGGGCAAATTCGTTAGAAAGCGCCTCGAGGGCATCATGAAGGAAGACCCGGACGTCAAGACCTTCATGCAGGAGACCGGCATGTACGTGCCCGGGGTCTACGAAAAGCCGGAGATAAGGGAGGTAACCCCGGGGCACCTGGTCAGGTCCGGACGCTCCTTCGCCTACGACGTGAACTTCGGCATGGAGGCCGGGGCCGCGGGAGTGGTCCTCCTCAGCGAGGGCGTTACCGGCGTAACCGTGGTCAAGGCGTCCGGAAAGGACATATTCTACGAGACTACCTCCGAGGTTATCAAGCAGAGGCAAGTGGACCTCGAGGAGGTGGCTCTCTTCGAGAAGCTCGGCATTTGTTTCGGCAGGAAGCCCGGGGACTACAGCCCGGACTTAAAGGCCTGGGAGGGCAAGATAGAGAGGTACATGTAAGGGAGGGAGAAGAAACCGGGGCCGGCTTCACGCTTTCGAGGCCGGCCCCCGTTCTCCCTATTATTATTCGGCCGATTCCCCTTGCTCTACTTCCATGGCTTCCTCGGCGCTCTCTCCGTTTTCCATGGGGAGGAAATAGTTTTCCCCCTTTTCTTCGAGTTCCTCGAGCCTCTTCTTGATCGTATGGACCCTGTTCTGGAACTGCCTGGTGATTTCCGCCGCCTCCTTCTGGTCGCCTATGACGTGAGGGGTGACCATGACCAGGAGCTCTCTCTTCGTCACGGAGTCCTCCGTGGTGCCGAAGAGGTAGCCCAGAAGGGGTATCTTGCTCAGACCCGGAATTCCGCGCCTCGTGAGGTTTTTCTCGTCGGAGATGAGGCCCCCGAGAAACAGGGTGCGCCCCGACGAGACCACCGCGGAAGTAGTGGCCTTCCTCGACGTGAAACGCGGGAATTCCCCGGAGCCCACTATAATGCTGTCGCCTATGGCGCTCTGCTCCACGACGAGCTTCATCTTCACGTTGCCCGCTTCGGTGATGTGGGGGGTGACCGTCAGGATGGTCCCCACGGTCCTGTACTGGATCTGACCCGAGGTCACCAGGGTGGTTCCGCCGCCCGTGGCGGGCTGCTGCGTGAGACCCGTGGCCGTGGGCACCTCGTCGCCGATTTCTATCTGGGCTTCTTTGTTGTCCAGGGCCAGTATCTGGGGGCTTGCCAGCACGTTGACTCTCGACTCTTCTGACAGAGCGGTTATGAAGCCTTCCAGGAAGGTCTTGTCTATGGTACCCGAAATCAGGGCCTGGAAGAGCGGGGTCTCCGTTGGTCCAAATCCCGTCCTTGGCGTCGAGGAAGTCGTGAAGCCCGCCCCGACCACGGCCCCGGTATCAAGGAGCCACTGGACGCCGAAGTCCGTGGAATCGGTGAGCGTTATTTCGGCTATGAGGACCTCTATCACCACCTGCTTGACCGGCACGTCGATCTTCTTGAGCACCTCGAGCAGGGCCACGTAGGTCTTTGACGAGGCCTTAATGAGAAGGGCGTTGATGTCTTCGTAGGCCGTTACCGTCAGCTCCCCGATCTCTCCTTCACCCGGCAGGGCCTCGGCCGCGGCCATTGTAATCTGGGGCGGGGGCGTGACCCCGCGCCGCGTGGTCGGAACAGCGCGCGGCGTCCGGGCGGCTGCGGCGGTCTCGGGTTTCTTCTCCTCGGGGTAGAGGCTCTGGAGGATTTCCTCCAGGGTTTTTGCCTCTCCGTTTTCGACGTGGTAGACGAAAGTCCTTATGGACTCGGTTTCGGTCTCCACCACGTCCAGGGCCTCGACGAGCTTCATGAACTTCAGCAGCGTGGGGGGCAGGGCGGTGATGATGAGCATGTTGGCGGGCTCGTAGACTATCAGGTCAGTGCCCCTGGGCATGAGGTTGCGGAAAATGTTCGCCACCTCGGTCGCCCCGACGTACTGAAGGGGCACGAGCTGCGTGACGAAGGAGCCGTCGATCTTCACCTGGAGTTCCTTTCCCTTCTGGACGTTGATGGGCTGCTGCATGGCCGTATCGAGGGTAACAATCCTGTAGAAGGAGTCTTCCTTGACGGCCGTGAGGCCGTTTATCTCCAGCACGCTCTGGAACACGGCGTGAAGCTCTCTGATCGGGAACTTGTGGTATGACTGTATAGTGACCGTGCCCGATATGCCCGGGGTAAGGATGTAGTTGATGTTGAGCAGCTCGCTGAAGGTGTCGATTATGGTCCTGATGTCGGTGTTCTCGAAATTCAGGATTATGAGTTTTTCCTCCTCCATCTCCTCGAT
>JASFVA010000246.1:0-3298 GCA_050050055.1 Nitrospirota bacterium | reverse complement strand
GGACGCTTTCGCGAGGCCCGATCCGCGAGGCCGCCTCCCTGTAGTCCTTGAGGTCCCGGATTTCCTTCCTGTTTATCTCCCTCAGGACGTCGTTCCGGGCGATGGCGCCCTGGGCGGGGCTGCCGGGGTCGAGGCCGGCCACTATCACGCCGTTTACGCCTTCGGGTATGTCGAGGGATTCCCTAATCTCCGGGGTGATCTCCCGGACGTTCACCCCCCTGAGGGCGTTTTCGAAGCCGCCGCCTTGGGCGGTTGCGAGCTTCTCGGGGTACTCGCCCAGGGTCACGCTGAGGACCTTCTCCTTCCCGTCGCGGAGCACCTTTATCTCCACCGTGCTGTCGGGAGGGGATTCGGCCGCCATGTTCTTGAGGGCCACGGAGCTCTCGACCTCCCGTCCGGCGAACTCCACTATGACGTCCCCGCGCTCGAGGCCTCCCTTCCGGGCGGGGCTGTCCTCGAGGACGTCGGTGACCACGGCGCCCTTTTGCTCCTCTATTCCGAACTGCTCGGCGAGTTCCGGCGTAAGGCTCTGTATCGTCACCCCCAGCCAGCCCCTTATGACCTTGCCGTGCTCGATGATGCTCTGGAGCACCGACTTGGCCATGTCCGAGGGTATGGCGAAGCCGATGCCCATGTAGCCGCCGCTTGTGGAGAAGATGGCGGTGTTTATGCCCACCAGCTCGCCCCTTATGTTCACCATGGCGCCCCCGGAGTTCCCGGGGTTAATGGCCGCGTCGGTCTGGATGAAGTCCTCGTATTCGGCGATGCCCACGTTGGACCTCCCCACGGCGCTCACTATTCCCATGGTGGTGGTGTGGCTGAGTCCGAAGGGCACGCCGATGGCTATCACGACCTCCCCGACCTTCAGGCCGGCCGAGGAGCCGAACTTGGCCGCTGGCAGGCCCTGGGCCTCCACCTTTATGACGGCCAGGTCGGACTTCGGGTCCGTGCCCACCACCTTGCCCTTAAGCGTCCTCTCGTCGAAGAGCGTGACCTCTATCTCCTCGGCGTCCTCTATGACGTGGTTGTTCGTCAGGATGTAGCCGTCGGAGCTCACGATGACGCCGGAGCCGAGGGAGGAGGTGCGGAATTCCCGGGGATGGGGGCCCCGGAAGCCGAACTCCTCGCCGAAGAACCTCTCAAAGAGCGGGTGGTCGAAGAAATCCTCCAGGGGGTTCCTAACGGTCTTGGTGGTGGAGATGTTGACGACGGAGGGCTTCACGGCCTCCACCACCTCGGTGAGGGAGGCGTTGAGCTTCCCCAGGAAATCGAGCGTCTCGCCTGATATGCCGGTCTTGTCGGCGAGGCCTATCTCCTGGACCCTGAACCTCGCCGTGAGCGCAACGCCGACGATGATGCCTATTAAGAGTACTGTGCCGACAAGGAAAATGTTCCTCTTTTTCATCGAAGTCCTCCTCGGAGTGCTGGCGGTATAGCGTGATTCTACCATTCCGGGGGGAGCGAATTGAAGGGCCGGGGCGGGCGGCGGCTGCGCAAGCTCCCGGGCCGTCCCGGCAGAGCTCGGGCACGCCGGGGAGGTCTGCCGGAGGGGCGGCTTCCGCAAGGTGAACGTCGCCGGAAAGCCCGGCGAGACCATAGCCGGAGAGATAATCGAGCCCCTGGAGGGGGACGGGGAGGAGGAAGAGAAGCGGGCCTCCTCCCTTTGCCATTTGGGCCGTCGAGCCCTCCGGTTTCATAAAATCTCCCCAGTCGCCCTGGATTTATTTCAGGAGCCCCGTTAGACGCTGGTTTGTTCATACTGAAACAGGCCTGCCCCAATGAGATTCTGAACCAAGTTCGGAACGACGTTTCCAGCCTTGGGGATGACGTGTGGATTGTTCCGTGAATTTTCAGTGACCCGCCAGTCATTTTAAGGATGAAATTCACCGCCGGGCCTTGACATTTCATAATATATCGCTAAAATATATATCAAGACGATATATCATCTTTAACTTTTTTGACCCCAATGGATATCCGGAGCATCATACTGGGGCTTCTCAACATCAGGCCCATGACAGGTTACGAGCTGAAGCAGGTCTTCGATACCTCGCTTTCAAATTTCTCCGGGGCCTCCTTCGGCTCCATCTACCCGACCCTCAGGAAGCTCCGGCAGGGGGGGCTTGCGAGCGTGAAGGAGGAGACCCGCGAGGGCCGCCTGAGAAAGGTCTATTCCATAACCCCCTCCGGGCGGAAGGCCTTCGGGGAGGCCCTGGGAGGAGAGCTGAGGATCCCGCCCTTCAGAAACGAGCTCCTCACGAGGCTCTTCTTCTTCGACGCCCTTCCGCCGGGGAGGCAGGAGGAGATGGCCGGCCAGTACCTCCGCTACCTGGAGGAGAAGCTGGCCTCCCTGAAGCTCATGGAGCCATTGGTGGAGGCCCAGGCAGACCCCTACCAGAAGATGTGCTACCGCTTCGGCCTCAGGCTCACCCATGACTTCATGGAAAACACCCGCAGGCTCATGGACGAGCTCGGGGAGCACCACGGGAGGAAGAGATGAGGACGCTTATGCTCATAACCTTCCTTTTGCTTTTGCCCGTTCCTTCTCATTCCGCCGAAAGGCTCGTGACCCTGCCGGCGGAAAAGGAGGTGACCCTCATGGGCTACACCAGGGAGCACAGGGCGATGGACGTCTTCTCCGAGGTGCCGGGCAAGGCCCTGAGGGTCAACTACGACGTGGGCGACACGGTGGGGGCGGCCCCCTTCGTTGAGCTCGACACCACTTTCGTCGACCTGGACATCGACTCCACCGAAAAGTCCATAGGGCGCCTCGAGGTGGCGCTCAGGCAGGCGGCCTCTCGCGCGGCCTACCTCGAAAAGGAGTTCTGGCGCATAGACACCCTCCACAAGGGCGACCGGGCCACCGAGGTCCGGAGGGACGCCGCCGCCCAGGACCTCGAGCAGGCGAGGCTGGAGAGGGACTCCGTGGAGCTTCGTCTCAGGGAGCTCCAGACCATGCTCGAAGAGCTCAGGGAGAGGAAGAAGCGGCACCGCATAGAGGTCCCCCGGGGCTGGGTCGTCACGGGGCGCGCCGTAGAGCCCGGCGAGGTCATACAGGTGGGCGTGCCCCTGGGCAGGGCCTCGGACTTCAGGAGGCTCGTGGTGCCCCTTTCGGTGGGCTCCGAGGAGCTCGAGGCCATAAGGGCTCTTCCCCGGACCTTCGGCGCAAGGCTCGAGGGCGAGCCCGCGGAGGCCAGGGTGAACTGGACAAACCCCGAGTTCGACGAAAAGACACGGAAGCGGGCCATCGAGTTGCTAATCACCAAACACCATTGCCCCGGGGCCGGGGGCCTCAGGTTCA
>JASFVA010000245.1:0-3327 GCA_050050055.1 Nitrospirota bacterium | reverse complement strand
GGCGCTCGATCCACGCCGCCCGGGCCTTGCCCGCCTCGCCGGGCGTCCTCATGAGCCTGGAGGCGAGCATGGGCACCAGGCTCAGCGACACCAGGAGCGAGCAGGCCAGCGCGAAGACTATGACGTAGGCCAGCTCCTTGAAGAGCGCGCCCGAGACCCCGCGCATGAATATCAGGGGCAGGAAGATAACGAGCGTGGTGATGGTGCTGGCTATGATGGCGGCCCTCACCTCCAGCGTGCCCTCCACGGCGGCGACGGCCGGGGCCTCCTTGTACTCGTCGCGGCGCCGGAAGATGTTTTCGAGCACCACGATGGAGCTGTCCACCATCATGCCCACGCCCAGCGCCAACCCGCCGAGGGTCATGAGGTTAAGCGTGAACCCCCCGAAAAAGATAAGCGTGAAGGTCGCGATGACCGATATGGGTATGGCCACCGAGATGACGAACGTGCTCCGCAGGTTGCGGAGGAAAAACAGGAGCACCGCCACGGCCAGGACCCCGCCGTAGAGGACCGACTGCGCCACGTTGGCTATGGAGCGCTCGATGAAGTTGCCCTGGTCTATGACCGGCACTATCTTCACCTGCGGGAAGGCCTCGTTCGCGGCCTCCGCCTCCGCCAGCACCCGCCTCGAGACCTCGACGGTGTTGGCGTCGGCCTGCTTGCGTATGGCCACGCGCAGGCCGCGCTCTCCGTTCACGCGGACCAGGCGGGTCAACTTCTCGTAGGTGTCGGTGACCTCGGCGATCTGGCCGATGGTCACCACCGAGCCCTCGCGCTTGGCTATGACCGTGTCCCTTATCTGGTCGAGGCTCGAGAACTCCGCCGGGGCCCTCAGCGTGACCTCGTACCGGCCCTGCTCGATCTTGCCCGCGGGCAGGTCGAGGTTCGCATCGAGGACGCCCTGCACCACCTGGTCCAGGGGCACGCCCAGGGCGTTTATTCGGTCGGGGTCCATCTCTATGCGGACCTCGCGGTTGAACCCTCCCCAGGTGTCGACCTGGGCCACCCCGGGGATGCGGGCGAAGCGGTAACGGATCTGGTCTTCAATGAACTCCGTGAGCTCCACGGGGTCGAGGTCGCTCGATATCCCCAGGATGACCACCGGGAAGGTGGCGATGTCGAACTTGCGCACCCGGGGGCGCACCACTCCCTCGGGCAGCTCGTTTATCTCGTCCTCGAGCTTGCCCTGGACGTCCAGGGAGGCGGTGTCTATGTCGGTGCCCCAGCCGAAGCTCACCCGCACGGTGCTGTTGCCCTCGGAGGACTCCGAGGTCATGTCCACGACCCCGGGGACCGTGCCCACTATCTCCTCGATTATCTGGGTGACCAGGCGCTCCATGACCACGGGGCTGGCCCCCTCGTACTCGGTGCGGATGGTGAGGGTGGGAAGCTCGATGTTGGGCAGTAGGTCTATCCTCAGGCGGCTGAGGGAGACGAGGCCGAGGGTCACCACTATCAGGGTCGCCATGGTGACGAAGACGGGCCTTTTGACGCTGAATTTCGCCAGGCTCATCCGCCGTCCTCCGGCCTACTCCGAGGCGCCCGCGCCATCTCCGCCACCGCCGGAGACCGAGACCCTCGAGCCGTCTTCCACCAGCTGGTGCCCCAGGGTGACGACCCGGCCCGAAAGCCCCTCGCCCTCCACCTGCACCCGGCCCGCGTCGCGGATGCCCGCCGTGACCTCGCGCCACCGGACGGTCTGCCCGTCCTCGTCCAGGACGAAGACCCCGGCCCTGTCGCCGCGCATGGACAGCGCCTGCTCGGGGACGATGGTGGCCCCGGCCACCCGGTCGAGCACCACGGTGGCGCGGATGAACATGCCGGGCTTCAGCCTCCACCGGGGGTTTTCCACCGTGAGCTCCACCCTGGCCTGCCTCGTCTCCTGGCGGAAGACCGGGGCGATGCGGTCGATGCGGCCCTGGAACTCTTCGCCCGGGAAGGCGTCGGTGGTCAGGGAGACGCTCTGGCCGGGCTCCATCTTCGCGTAGTCCCTCTCGGTGACGAAGAAGACCCCGGTGACGGGGTCGAGCTCGACAATCAGCATCAGGGGCGTGTTGGCCGAGACCGTCTCGCCCTGGTTTGCGTAGCGTTCGGCCACCACGCGCCGGCCGCCGCCGCTTGTCCAGTCGGCCTTTATCTTTGTGTAGCCCAGGCGGATGTTTTCGGTCTCAAGCGACGCCTCGGCCCTGTTCACCTGGGCCTGGGCCACCTCCAGCTGGGCCCGCTTCGCCAGATGCTCCGCCCTGGCCGCGTCGAGCTGGGCCTCAGAGGCCACGCCGCGCTTCCTGAGGGTCTCGACGCGGTCGAAATCCCTTCCCGCCGTGGCCAGGGCGCTCCTGGCCTCGGAGAGGTTGGCCCTGGCGACCTCGAGCTCGGCCCTCGCCTGCGCCACGGCCTGCTTGTACTCGTCGTTGTCGAGCTCCGCCACGACCTGCCCCCGCCCGACCTCGTCGCCGAGGTCCACGGCGAGGCGCTCGATGCGCCCGCTGACCTTGGGGGCCACCACGAACTTCTCCCGGGCCTCGAGGGTGCCGCTGAAGGTGCGGCGCAATTCGATGGTGCCGCGCTCTATCTCCGCCACCACCACCGGGGCGGGCTGCTGCCCGCCGCGCCGCTCCTCGGGACCGCCTCCAACCCCGAGACGGCCGACAATAAGCCAGAGAAGACCCGCCGCCGCGGCGAGCAGCACGGCCGCGGCAAGCGGCTTAAAACGGCCTGATTCCATGGGCGACCATCCTCGTAACGCATCCCCCGGCGCGCCTGGGCGCGCTTCGGGTGCTCCGCCTCCCCTTACAGACATCGAAACCCCCGGCCGGTCCCGGACGGGTTTACAGCCAACAATAAGCCGGCAAAATCGAAAGAGCCTCCGACAGTGGACGATTATCTTTTTCTCCGAAACGAAAGCCTATCCTAATTATACATTATCCATCTACGGCCTTGGAAAGCGCAGAGGGGCCGCAGCCGGCCGTCTCACGCGGCCGGGGCGGCCCCACCTCTTTTCGCATTCCAGAATACGATTATCTTCGAAAGAGCCAGGTCTCCGAGGGCGCGGCCTTAGGTCCCCGAGGCTCCGGAGAGCTGCTGCATTTTAGCGAGAACTTTCTTTACGGCGTCCTCCTCGAACCCCTTGCCCTTGGCGTCTCCGCCGCTCTCTTCGAGGCTCTTGAGGTACTGCCTCAGGGCGTGCTGAATGGCGTTGGCTTCGATGTCGGTTAACTTAAGGTCCATCTCGTCCTCCTTTCCGTTTTCGGCTTCCCTCAGGGGCCATGCCCTCTCAGGCAATCCTACCAGAAGCTATAATGTTGTCAAGTGCCGGGGGCTCGCCGA
>JASFVA010000244.1:0-3330 GCA_050050055.1 Nitrospirota bacterium | reverse complement strand
TCGCCCGGCTTCCCTCCACGGCCACCATCGTCCCCTTGAAGCTCCCGTAGGCGCTCACCAGGTGGCCCAGGAGCATGAGCATGAAGCCGATGTGTATGACCTGCGGGGAGACCACCAGGAGCCACTGCCGCCCGGAGCGCTTCCTCATCAGCGACTCGGCGCTGCAGGCCACCGTGTTGGCCGCCAGCACCGCCAGGAGCACTATGGTGCCCAGGAGCCACCAGGTGCCCCCCGCCGGGGCCTCGGCGAGCCACTCGAGGAGCGGCACGGAGTTTATCGACTCGAAGGCCGGATGAAGCGGCATTATGAGCGCCCCGGCCACGAAGAAGATGATGAGCCCCAGCATCAGGACCACCGTGGTCTTGATGGAAAGGAGGAAATCGAGCAACCTCTTTGCCGCCGCCCTGACCATATCGCCTAAAACGAATGGGAGCTCTTCATCAGGAGCCCCACCCCCAGGTAAGTGAACATCATCACCGCGAAGCCCGCCACGCCCAGCGCCGCCGCCGGCCTCCCGGCCCACCACCTCCAGAGCCTCGCGTGGAGGTAGAGGCCGTAGTAGAGCCAAAGGAGCGAGGTCCAAAGCTCCTTGGGGGTCCACAGCCAGTAGGTCCCCCAGGCCAGGAAGGCCCACACCCCGCCGAGTATCATCGAGAGGCTGAAGAAGCAGTAGCCCACGAAGATCATCTTATACTGGAGCCTCTCGTAGGCCGCCTCCCGGGCGCGGAGATAAATCACCCCCAGCACCGCCGCCACGGTGAAAAGGGCGTAGCTCAGAAACGACATCGCCACGTGGAGCTCGAACCAGTAGGTCTTCAGAATCGGCGGCAGGTGCGTGGCGTGAGGCTTCTGCAGGAGGGAGAAGGCGGTGAAGGCCGCGCAGAGGCCCGCCACAATCATGAAGAATTCCCGCCCCTGCCTCCGGGAGGCGTGGACGGCGACGGCGAACACCGCCGTGGAGGCCGCAAGGAAGTTGAGCGTGTCGTGGACCCCCACGAGGGGAATGCGCCCCAGGGTCACGCCCCTGTAGCCCAGGTAAAGGGCCTGCACGAGGAAGGCCGCGTATATGAGGGGCCTCCAGGCGGTGCCGAAGAGATAGAGGGCGAAGCTCGCGGCGGGCGCTATCATTTGAATATCTTCCCGGGGTTCAGAAGCCCCTTGGGGTCGAAGGCGCGCTTGATGCCCCGCATGAGCCCGAGCTCCGCCTCGCCTATCTCCATTCCTATGAAGGAGGCCTTGGTGAGCCCCACGCCGTGCTCCCCGGATATGGTGCCCCCCAGCTCGAGGACCTTCTTGAATATCTCGCCCACGAGGGCCTCGGCCTTCGCAAAGAGCTTTTCGTCCCGCTTGTCGGCCATGACGTTTACGTGTATGTTCCCGTCGCCGGCGTGGCCGAAGTTCACGATGGGTATGCCGCTTTCCTCGGAAAGCCTCGCCAGGGCCCCGAGCATCTCCGGCAGCCTGCTCCGGGGCACCACGATGTCCTCGTTTATCTTGGTGGGGCTTATGTGGAAGAGCGCGGGAGAGACGGCCCGCCTGGACTCCCAGAGCCTCGCCCGGGCCTCCTCGTCGGAGGCCACCTCGCAGCGGGCCCGCCAGGAGCGGCATATATTTAAGACCCTCTCGGCCTCCTTCTCTATGACCTCGGGGTAGCCGTCGAGCTCGATCAGAAGGAGAGCGTCTATCGCCGTGGGAAGCCCCGTGGGCTTGAACTTCTCCACGGCCTTCACGCATTCGCGGTCCATGAACTCCAGCGTCCGGGGCAGTATGCCCGAGGCGATTATCTCCGAGACCGCCCTCCCGGCGGCCTCCACGTTGCCGAAGAAGGCCAGGAGGGTTGTGACGTCCTCGGGAAGGGGCAGGAACCTGAGCCTTATCTTGGTGACCACGGCCAGCGTGCCCTCGGAGCCCACCAGGAGCCTCGTGAGGTCGTAGCCCACCACGCCCTTGTGAGTCCTCACGCCGGTGGTGATAGTCCTTCCGTCGGGAAGCGCGGCCTCGAGCTGCATCACGTAGTCCCTGGTCACCCCGTACTTAAGCGCCCTGGGCCCCCCGGCGTTTTCCGCCACGTTGCCCCCGAGGGTGCAGAACTCCATGCTCGCGGGGTCCGGGGGGTAGAAGTATCCCCTTCCAGCCAGGGTGCTCTGGAAGTCGCCGTTTATCACCCCGGGCTCGACCACGGCGTTCAGGTTTTCGGGGTCCACCTCGAGGATCCGGTTGAGCTTCTCGGTGCTCAGTATCACCGCGCCCTCGGGGGGCACCGAGCCCCCGGTCATCCCCGTGCCCGCCCCGCGGGGCACGATGACCATGTCCCTTTCGTAGGCGTACCGGAGGACCTCCGAGACCTCGCCGGCGCTCCCCGGCCAGGCCACCAGGGCGGGCTTTCCGTCGAGGCCCGAGGCGTCGAAGCCGTAACAGGCGAGGTCTTCGGGCTCCCTGGAGTGCTCCGTCTTCAGTTCCAAAGCTCGCACTCCCCGCAGAGGTCCTTTTCGCAAAGGCCCATTATGCCCCTGTGGCAGAGGGCGAAATCGTACTTCAGCGGGTCCTCGGGGTCGAACTCCCTCAGGGAGCCGGTTATCTCCAGGGCCGTCTTCCAGCCGTCGGACTTCCGGGAGGTAAGCCCCAGGCACCTCGAGACCCGCGCGATGTGGGCGTCCAGGGGGACGACGAGCTTCGAGGGGCTCACCCCCTTCCAGAGGCCCAGGTCTATGTCGTGGTTGCGCACCATCCACCGGAGGTAGAGGTTGAGCCTCTTGCAGGCGCTCCCACGCCGGGGCGAGGGGAAAAGCTGGAGGAAGCCCCGGGGCTTTTCCTTCGTGCCGTAGACTTTGGAGGTGTCGATGTCCATTATCTCCTCCACCAGTCCCTCCAGGGCCGGGCCGGTAGTGGAATCGTCCCCGGAGTAGCGGGCCATGAAGGCCCCCTCGATGCTCCCGTGCCTCCTCAGAAGCACCCCCATGGAGTAAAGGAGGGCCAGGATGTCGTCGGTCCGCTGAAACCTGTAGCGCACGCCCCCCAGGGCGCGCCCGGCCCCTTTGAGGTCGAAGTCGGCGATGTACGCCGAGGGACTACTTCCCAGGGCCCCCAGAATCCTCTCCACCACCGGCATGAAGAGCGAGACCTTCCCGTAGGCGAGCACCGCCGCCACGAGGCCCGCGGCCTCCCGGTCGCCCTTATGCCGGTATTTCTTAGGGAAATTTATTGGGTCGTGCTCCACCCTTCCGGCGAAGTCATAGCTCCGGTAAAGGGCGTCGAGGCTCCTTTTGAGGCTTTTCCCGCGCATTTCAGGTTTCAGTTTATCAGAATCCGGGGCCGCGAGCCAATCGCCCT
>JASFVA010000243.1:0-3353 GCA_050050055.1 Nitrospirota bacterium | reverse complement strand
GCGCGCGAAGGCCTCAAGCGGATGCTTTCGCCGGAGGAGGACATCTCGATAGCCGGCGAGGCGGCGGACGCAAGCGGGGAGGCGGAAAAGGCGCTCGCGGAAGACTACGACGTGGTGGTAATAAACATCTCGTCAACAGACGGAAACGCCCTGAAGGCTCTAAAAAATATAAGAAGGTCGAGGCCGGAGCTCCCGGTGCTGGTGCTCAGTACCCGTCCCGAAGAGCGCTACGCCGCAAGGGCGCTGAGAAACGGAGCCTCGGGCTTCGTCATCAAGGAGGTCTCTCCCATGAGCCTTGCGGAGGCCATAAGGACTCTGGCCTCGGGCGACGAGTATCTTCCCGGTCCTCTCGCCGAGACCCTTGCCCTGGACCGCGTCTACGCCAGGGCGAAGTCTCACGGAAAACTCTCGGACAGGGAGTTCCAGATACTATTGATGCTCGCCGGGGGAAAGGGCGTGAGCGAGATAGCGGCGGAGCTCTCCCTGAGCCCGAAGACCGTGAGCACTTACAAGGCCAGGATAATCGCAAAGATGAATTTCAAAAATGACGCCGACATAATCCGGTACGCCCTCGAGCACCAGCTCGTAAATTAGCGGGGCCGCTTTGCCATAAAGCCACGGCATCCCCGACAGAGCAAGTACAGCCGAAAATCGGAGCAGTCGTCTTTCCCTTGGAGGGGATGCTTGAGGCCGTGCCGCCAAGGCGTTATACTACTTCCATGAGCGACGAGCACCTCGACGATGTCCTGGGCATCACCCGCTGCGCCCGCTGCGGGCACCGTCTCGAGGGCGAGATAGAATGCCCCTTCTGCTCGATGTTTCCCGAGAGGCCGAAAAGGCAGCGTATTCCCAAGTGGGTTTTCCTCACGGCGTGCTTCCTCACCTCTCCTTTGAGCATTTATTTCGTTATCAAGACCGACCGCCTGAAGGGGGCGGAAAGGTATATCGCCGCCTCGGGCCTTTTCCTCTGGGCTGCCCTCTTCATGGCCTTCTGATTACGGAGGCCCATGATAAGGCCCGCAAGAGAAGAAACTGTCCATAGTAGTCCCCTCCCCGTGCCCTGCCTTCGCAGGAGCGCCGTAGCGGCCTCGCACAAAGCCGTATTCGTCCGCTTCTCCTGAAGAAGCCTCTTGCCGGGTCGTGAAGGCGGGAGCCTCCACTGTCTTTTCGGCGGATTGGCGGCGTATACTTGCGCTTTTTTCTCTGATACAATCTTAAATATGGAGAAGAACACTCTCGGCGAGGTGATCGAGGAGGAAAAAAGGATCCGCGGGCGTCTCGAGGAGGAGAGGCGAAAGGCCGAGAAGCATATCCAGGAGGTGAAAGAGCAGGCTCAGCGGGAGGTGGAGGAAGCGGAGCGTCGCCTCGAGGAATCCCTCGGGCAGGCCGTCCGCGACTCGGAGGCCAGGGCGCGGGAGAAGGCCGAGGCCCTCCGCCGCGGGGCCCGCGAGCGGGACAGGAGGCTCCGGGCCCTCGACGGTACGGCGCTGAGGGGCATTGTTCTCAGGCACATCGCTTCGGTTCTGCCGGAGGCCCCGTGATTGTAAGGATAAGAAAGGTGGAGATTGCAGGGCCCAGGGGCAGGCTCGAAGAGGTGCTCGCCTGCCTGCAGGAGCTGGGGGTGCTTCAGCTGGAGCCCCGGGCCGTGGGATTCATTAAACCCGGCGAGGAGGACAAGATACGCTCCGTCCTGCCCGAGGCCCCGTCGGTCGCCGAGAGGCTGTTCCTCGAAGGCCTGCGCTCGGACATCGACGAGCTCTTCAGCTACCTTCCGGCCCTGGAGGCCAGGGAGTCGTACATCCAGCCGAGCCTCGTACTCGAAACGCTGGCGGAGGCCGTAAAGAGGCACATCGAGGAGTGCGGGGCGAAAGCCAGGAGGAGGGAGGCCCTGGGGAAGGAGGTCGAGGAGATCGACCGCTACTGTAAGTTTTTCAAGACCCTGGAGGGCCTCTTCGGGGGCGTCGGGGAGGCCCCGGACCTCGACTTCATAGGCGTAACGATAAAGCGCCCCGAAGCCGTTGAATCGCTGAGGGAGGTGCTCGACAGGGCCACCGTCGGGAGCTACGAGTTATATTCCGAGAGGGCCGAGGACGGCTCCGTCGTGGGGCTTATCACCACGAGCAGGTCCCTTTCCGGCAGGGTAAGGCAGACCCTGGGGGAGGAGCACATCCCGGAGTTCAGGTTCAGCCCGGACTTCGAGGCCCTCAGCTTCCCCGAGAAGGCCGCGCGTGTCCTGGAGCGCGCCGAAAGGGTGAGGGCCGAGATGGAGGAGGCCTCCAGGGAGCTCGAGTCCTTCGCCAGCCGGTGGGGCCCCATTTACAAGAGGGTCAGGGCATGGATAGAGGAGCGCCTGGCCCTCATCGGGGCGTCGGCCTCGGCCTTTCAGACGGAGATGTGTTTTTTCGTCTTCGGCTGGGTGCCCGCCGACGTCGTGCCCTCGGTGACTGCGTGCCTGCGCCGGAGGTTCGGCGGGGAGGTGGTGCTCGAGGAGAAGGAGCTCCTCGAGGAGGACCTCGACCGCGTTCCGGTGATACTCAGGAACCCTCCCTACTTCAAGCCCTTCGAGATCTTCACCAGGCTGCTCCCGCTTCCGCGCTACACCTCTTACGACCCCACGCCTTTCGTGGGCATATTCTTCCCCGTGTTCTTCGGCATGATCCTCGGCGACGCCGGCTACGGCCTCGTCCTCGCCGTGGCGGCACTAATAATCCTGAGGCGTGCAAGACGGCCCGGCAACCTCAGGGACGCGGCCAAGATACTCCTTGTGTGCTCGGCCTACAGCGTCGTCTTCGGCGTCCTCTACGGCGAGGCCTTTGGCGAGCTGGGGGCCCGCGCCCTGGGCCTGGAGCCCCTCTACCTCGACAGGCGAACGGCCCTTATCCCCATGCTCGGCTTCGCCCTCGCCGTGGGCATATTCCACATCCTGCTCGGCATAGTGCTCGGGCTTGTCTCGGCGCTAAGGAGGAAGGAGAAGAAGGAGACGCTCTACAAGGTCGTAAGCCTGATGTCGGTCATGGCCATCGTGGTGATAGTGGCGTCGCTCCTGAGCTTCTTCCCGCCCCGGGTGGCCAAGTGGCTCCTGATGGCGGCCGCCGTGGGAGTGCCCCTTCTGATAATCAGCGGAGGGGCCATCGCCCCCCTGGAGCTCCTAAAGAGCGTGGGCAACATCGTCTCCTACGCGAGGATAATGGCCATAGGGCTTACCTCGGTGATGCTCGCCTACGTCGCGAACCGCCTGGGCGGGGAGGCCGGCAGCATAGTGCTGGGGATACTGGTGGGCGGCCTGTTGCATCTGCTTAATATCGTGCTTGGCGTATTCGCCCCGACGATACATTCCATAAGGCTCCACTACG
>JASFVA010000242.1:0-3354 GCA_050050055.1 Nitrospirota bacterium | reverse complement strand
CGGACCGTTTTTCCCAGAAGCGGGTGCACCGCCTCTGGCGCGATCTCCGAAAGCGGCAAGAGCACGAAGTCCCTCTCGTGCATGAGGGGGTGCGGTATCCTGAGCCCGGGCTCGTCGAGGACGAGGGAGTCGTAGAGCAGGATGTCGAGGTCCAGAACCCTGGGGCCGTACCTGACGGTCTCCCTGCGTCCCAGGAGCTTTTCTATGTCCTTGAGAGTGCGAAGGAGCTCCTGGGGCCCGGCGTCCGTCTCCACAGCCACGGCCATGTTTATGAACTTCGGCTGCTCCTCCACGCCCCAGGGCTCGGTCTCGTAAGCCCCTGAGCGCCTCTTGACCTCAAGGCCGCGCTCGGCCATCAGGTCGATGGCCCGCAGGCAGTTGGCCTCCCTGTCGCCCAGGTTGGAGCCGATGCCGATGTAGACGGTTGCCATGGAAAACGCGCCGGGAGCCCCGGGGGGACTTAAAGGGCCTTCCGGATTCTCCCGGCGGCCTCCCTGATTCTTTCTGCGGGGACGGTAAGGGCGAACCTCACGTATCCCTCCCCCGGCGCGCCGAAGCCGTTTCCGGGCGTGGTGAGGACGCCCGCCTCCTTCAGAAGGCGGGCGGAGAAGGCCGCGGAGTCGAACCCCTCCGGCACTTTAGCCCAGACGTAGAAGGTCCCGCTGGGCCTGGCGGCGCTTATTCCCGCCTCGCCGAGCCCCTCCAGGAGCGCGTCCCTCCGCTCCCTGTACATTTCCCTGAGGGGGGCCAGCACGCTGTCGTCCGTTTCGAGGGCGGCGATTCCCGCCTCCTGCACCGCGTCGAAGGCCCCGGAGTCGAGGTTGCTCTTTATCTTGGCCAGACCCGCCACCACCTCCCTGTTGCCCACGGCGCAGCCTATCCTCCAGCCGGTCATGTTGTAGGTCTTCGAAAGCGAGTGTATCTCTATGCCCACGTCCATTGCGCCCTCGGCCTCCAGAAAGCTCGGGGGCTTGGCCCCCTCGTAGTACGTCTCGGTGTAAGCCGCGTCGTGGCAGACGATGATGCCGTGCTCGCGGGCGAAGGCCGCCACCCTGCCGAAGAACTCCAGTGTGGCCGTGGCCGCCGTGGGGTTGTTGGGGTAGTTTATGAACATCAGCTTGGCCCTCCCGAGGACGTCCCCGCCTATCCCTTCGAGGTCGGGAAGGTAACCGTTCTTTTCAAGGAGCGGCATCTCGACGCTCTCGCCCCCGGCGAAGAGGGTGCCTATCGCGTACACGGGGTAGCCCGGGGAGGGCACGAGCACCACGTCGCCCGGGTCGATGAAGGCCAGGGGGAGGTGGCCGATGCCCTCCTTCGAGCCAATCAGGGTTATCACCTCGCCCTTGGCGTCGAGCCCCACGTTGAACCTCCGGCCATACCAGGCCGCCACGGCCTCCCTGAAAGCCGGCATCCCATCGGAGGAAGGATACCTGTGGCGCTCGGGCTTCTCCACGGCCCGCTTCATGGCCTCCACGATGTGGCCGGGCGTGGGGGTGTCGGGGTCCCCTATGCTCAGGTCTATCACGTCAACTCCCCGCTCGACGGCCTCGCGCTTCATGGCGTCTATCCTCGCGAACAGGTAGGGCGGAAGGTCTTTCACACGCTGTGCAAGCTCGAAACGCGACATATGGGTCCTCCTAAAGGGGTCTGATCGATTGACGGATATTATAACCGATGGGCAATCCGACCGATAAACAGGCCATAAGCTATCCTTATATACGCATATCCATATATTTATTGACAAAGTTCAGGCACAATTGATATAAAATAAGCCTGCTTTAGGGGGGAGGAAATTTTACGATTACAATAAAACTAAGGGGAGGTGTTGCATGAAACTTGGTGTTTTTGTTAGCGATTATTCGCTCACCGCGGACACCCTCGAGAGGCTGAAGGCCGACGACCTCGGCATCATCCTTGTCCTAAACGGCGTATACCACGCCGCCCTCAAGGAAAACGGGCAGCCCTCGCCGGTGCTCGAGAAGTCCTCGAAGATTTACGTGCTTTCCGAGGACCTCCAGACAAGGGGCATTGAGGAATCTGCCGTGGACAGCAGGGCAAAGGTCGTCACCTACGGAGACCTGGTTGACGTCATGATGAACGACTACGAAAAACTTGCTTGGTTATAGGAGGAAATAATGGCGAAACTTGCAATAGGCCTATTCCCCGGCGTCGTGGGCAACATGGCATACGACTTCGCCCTCAAGCTCTCGGGAGCGGCGAAGGACAAGGGACACGATGTGAGCCTCTGGTTCTCGGGCAACGCCTCGGGCTCAATTCTGGCGGGCCAGAAGCACCTGAAGGACTACTCCACTGCCGAAGGCCACTTGAAGGCGCTGCTTGAGAAAGGCGTGGAGATCTGCGCCTGCGAAGCCTGCTCGAACGCCAGGGGCGCGAAGAAGGACAACAGCATCGAGGGAATCCAGTGGAACGCGATGCACTGGTACCTTGCGGCAATACACAGCGCCGACAGGGTCCTGCACATAGGAGGTGAATAATGGGAGACGTCAAACTGGCATTCTTAGTTCAGAAGCCCCAGTACAAGGGCGAGACCTCGAGGCTTGCCATCACCCATGCCATCGCGTACCAGACGGTCGAGATACTACTTGAGGACGGTGACACCGTTACGCCCACCCTGTGCTTCATAGGCGAGGGCGTCCTGGGCCTCACCAAGGACCAGAAGGCCATGGACACATACGGCATCACCAGCACCGAGAGCCACATGAAGAACGCCATGCTCGTGGACCTCAACATCCTGGTCTGCAAGGAGGACATGGACAAGTACGGCATCTCCGCCGACACGCTTCCCGACGCCGAGGACATGGGCGCCGAGGTGAGCATCAACGTCGTGCCTTATGCCGAAATACAAAAGGCTATGGATGAGTCAAATCACATACTTGTATATTAAGGAGGAAGAAAATGGGAGAACTCAGCAGCAAGACACCGAGCAAGGAGCTTGACGTCCTCGGTAGGGTCTGCCCCTACCCTCTCGTCCTGACCAAGAAGTCGGTCGAGAAGCTGGAATCCGGCCAGGTGCTCAAGGTCCTCACCGATGCCCCCGCGTCGGCGGAGGACTCCATTCCGAAGTGGGCGGAGAAGAGCGGACACAAGTTCGAGGCCGTGAAGAAGGGCGACCAGTGGGAGCTCTTCATCGAGAAAAGTTAGTCCGGCAAGGCTTCAGGAAATAAAAAAAGGGGGGCCGGGTTTCCGGCCCCCCTTTTTTATGGCTCTCTTACATCTCGGTGATCGTTATAACGTCGCTGGGGCAGACGCCCAGGCAGCTCTCGCAGTTCTCGCACTCGCCGCCGGCGTCGGGAGAGGACTTGCCGTCGCTCATCTGGAAGACCTCGTTGGGGC
>JASFVA010000241.1:0-3354 GCA_050050055.1 Nitrospirota bacterium | reverse complement strand
ACGTACTCGTTGACCTTTTCCTGGTCCAGGGGCATAACGTTGGAGAGGTCCTTGCCGACGATGACGCCGCTGGGCAGCCAGTAGTTGTCGGTGTTGGGAAGCCCGTCGTTGGGCAGTTCACCGCAGGCCAGGAAATTGCCGACCCCCCCGCCGTATTTGGCCCAGTTCTTGTAGAACTTGGCCACCGCGAGCAGGTCGGGTATGTAGACCTGCTCGACGAAGGTCTTGGCCTTTTCGGCGAGCTTCTGCATGAAGGCCACGCTTCCGGCGTTGAGGGCGTTCTGGCTGTTGGGGTCCACGGGCACCGCCATGCCCCCCACTATGTAGGTCTGGGCATGGGGGTTCTTGCTGCCCAGGGTGGCGTGGATCCTGATTACGTCCTTCTGCCAGTCCAGGGCCTCGAGGTAGTGGGCCACCGCCATGAGGTTGGCCTCGGGCGGGAGCTTGTAGGCCGGGTGCCCCCAGTAGGCGTTGGCGAAGGGCCCGAGCTGGCCCCTCTCGACGAACTCCTTGAGCTTGGCCGCCACGCCTTTGAAATAGGCCTCGCTGGACTTTGGCCAGTCGGAGATCGACTGGGCCAGGGCGGCCGTCTTCCTGGGGTCGGCCTTGAGGGCCGAGACTATGTCCACCCAGTCCAGGGCGTGGAGATGGTAGAAATGGATGACGTGGTCCTGGACGTACTGGATCGCCGTAATGATGTTTCTGATGAGCCTCGCGTTATCGGGCAGCGTTATGTTAAGGGCGCTTTCTACAGCTCTCACGGAGCTGGTGGCGTGAACCGTCGTTCAGACGCCTCATATTCGTTGGGTGAACGCCCAGGCATCCCGGGGGTCGCGCCCCTTGAGGATTATCTCCATCCCCCTGAACATGGTGCTTGACGCCCAGGCGTCCACGACCTTGCCGCCCTCGACCTGGGCCTCGAGCCTAAGATGGCCCTCGATTCTGGTTACCGGATCGACAACTATCTTTGCCATTTATTCCTCCGACTCTTCTGATTTTTTACCCCGTACCGCCCTGACCACCCCGTGGGCCACGAGGCCCGCGGCCGTGGCCGCGGCCAGGCCCACGCCGACCTTGTCGGCGGTGCTTTCGATGCCGAAGCCCGGCACCTTGGGCAGCCTTCTATAGAAAGGAGTCATGGCATCCCAGAAGTGGGGCTCCGAGCACCCTATGCACCCGTGGCCCGAGCCCACCGGCCAGTTCGTGCCGTCGTTCCACCTGATGGTGGGGCAGTTATGGTAGGTTTCCGGGCCCTTGCATCCCATCTCGTAGAGGCACCAGCCCTGCCTGTGGCCATGGTCACCCCAGGCCTTCACGAACTGCCCGGCGTCGAAATGGGAGCGGCGCTCGCAGTTGTCGTGGATGCGCTTGCCGAAGGCAAAGAGCGGCCTCTGGAGGCCGTCGGTGGGCGGCAGGCTGCCGAAGGTCAGGAAATGCACTACCGTGGCCGTGAGGTTCTCCGAGTTCATGGGGCATCCCGGGATGTTTATCACCGCGGCGTTCGGCAACACTTCCTTCACGCCTTTCGCTCCCGTGGGATTGGGCTGGGCGGCCGGCCATCCGCCATGGGTGGCGCACGTCCCCACGGCTATGGTGGCCATGGCGTTTCCGCAGACCTCCCTGGTGATGTCGAGGGCCGTCCTTCCTGCCACGGTGCAGTAGATGCCGCCCTCCGCGGTGGGTATGGAGCCCTCCACCACGGCAATGTATTTGCCCTTCTGGTTCTGGACGACGTCCCTCAGGGATTTCTCGGCCTGGTGTCCCGCCGGGGCCATGATTGTCTCGTGGTAGTCCACCGAGAGGACGTCCAGCACAAGCTCGGCCGCCGTCGGCTTCGTGGCCCGCAGGAGCTGTTCGGTGTCTCCGGCGCAGTCCTGGAACTCGAGCCACACGAGCACGGGTTTCTGCGCCTTCTCCAGGGCTTCAGCTATCTTGGCCGAATACCCAAAAGGAAGCCCCAGGGCCGCGGCAGTAGCCGAGCAGAACTTCATGAAGTCCCTTCGGCTTACTCCCCGCTTCGTGAGAGCACGGTAAATCTCGCCGCGCCCGTCACTTCGTTTTTGACCCATAACTCACCTCCGGTTCGTGGTTTTACCGAATCTTCATTTAGAATGTTTCGAAGTTGCCCTTCTAATCCCTACCCCCTTATGCGTACCCCCAGTAAGCAATTAGCCGGCCTTATGAGACGATTAGCTGCCCTAATATATATGACCCCTACCTCATTGTCAAGAGTAGGTTTTTTAATAATCAAATATTTAGCATGAAACGGCAAAAATGTAAAGGTTTCCGAGGTTGCAAATATTGTTATTTATGTGGAAAATGTTATGAATGGGTAAAATTTCCTCTTTTATAGTGCTTTTTATGCTTATTTCGCTGCCCGCCTCCGCCTGGGCCCGGAGGCTCGACAGCGTGGTCCTGGACCCGGGCCACGGGGGCTACGAGTTCGGGCTGAAGGCCTCGGACCGGAGGGAAAAGGACATATCCCTTTCCCTGGCCAAGAGGCTGAGGAGCCTGCTGGGCGGCGAGGGGCGGACGGTGAATCTGACCAGGGAGGTCGACCGCTATCTTTCGCTTTCCGGCAGGAGGGCCGTTATCGACTCCAAGGACCCCGACGTGTTTCTGAGCCTCCACCTTTCGGGCTCCGAAAACGCGGTAATCTACGTGACCTGGTACAAGGAGATGGAGTCGGACCTGTCGTTGCGGGAGTACTATGAGCTCGACTCCAGGCAGAGGCGGTTCATTTATGAAAGCAGAAAGCTCGCCAACGCCATCGGGGAGGCGTTGGGCGGGGAGATGGGCATGAACGTGTTCTACGGCGAACTCCCGCTGCCCCTGCTGAGCGCCACCGGCGCGCCGGCTGTGCTTGTGGAGGTCCCGTCGGAAGGTGTGGCGTACAACGAGGGCTTCGTCCAGCGGCTGGCCAATGCGCTGGGCGTGGGGCTTAAGGTTTATGAACAAAGATAGCGCGCCGGAAAACGGCAAGAATTTTAAGAGGTTGTTGATAGGGGGGATTGCCCTGGTGCTCCTTGTCGGGGCCATAGCGGGCGGATACCTGTTATCCCTCCGGGCCGGGAAGGGAGCAAAGGTCCCGGCGGCCTCTTCGGGCCCCCAGGCAGAAATGGCCACCATCCAGGTCTATTTCCCCGTGGAGGGACGGCTCCAGCACGAGGAGAGGCAGGTGCCCAGGGCGCTTTCGAGGCTTGAATCCGCCCGGGCCGCGATGGAGGAGTTCCTCAAGGGGCCGAGCGGGAGGGCGGGGTCCCCAATCCCCGAGGGCGCCACGCTCCTTGACATCTACGACGGCGAGGACGGCGTCCTTTACGTCGACCTCTCCGACGCCTTCAGGCGGAACCT
>JASFVA010000240.1:0-3355 GCA_050050055.1 Nitrospirota bacterium | reverse complement strand
TGCACTTTCGGAAAGGGAAACCTGATTTACAGGGATTACGGAAAGCAGGTATACACTTTCATGAAGAGGCCCGCCGGGGAGGCCCTCAGGGTTTCGGTCGAGTGGGTCTCGCCCGAGGAGACGGAGGAGGAGAAGGAGGCCTGGGAAAGGTACATGAAGGGCGACCGCCCGGAGGAAGTGCTCGGGGTGGTCCACCGCCGGAAATCCAGGAAGATAGAGGCGATAATGAAGGCCGGCGAAGAGGACCTCTTCAACGTCGCCTGGCAGAAGGCCGAGCTTCCGCCGGAGGCGCGCATCTACCGTTCCGTCCGGTGCGAGCACTGCGGCGAGAAGGTGATGGAGCCCAGGGCGAGGCTCAGGGAAGGAAAGACCGTGTGCATCCCCTGCTTCGAGAAGACGGGTTGAGACCTGCGTCATGGAGACTAAATGAAGGAGCTTATTGACAAGGCCGGCGTCCTTATAGAGGCGTTGCCCTATATACGGAGTTTCTACGGCAAGACCTTCGTCATAAAGTACGGGGGCGCCGCGCAGACCGACGAGGGCCTGAAGCGGGCCTTCGCCGAGGACGTGGTGCTGATGAACTTCATCGGCATCCGCACGGTCATAGTGCACGGCGGCGGGCCGCGGATAAACGAGACCATGCAGAAGATGGGGAAGGTCCCGGACTTCGTGCACGGCCACCGGGTCACCGACGCCGAGACCATGGACATCGTGGAGATGGTTCTCGGAGGGCTCATCAACAAGCACATCGTCTCTCTCATAAACGGCCAGGGCGGAAAGGCCGTGGGCCTCAGCGGCAAGGACGGCGGGATGATAAGGGCCGGGCGCAAGAAGCTCAAGCGCGGCGCCGGGGACGACCTGGTGGACATCGGCCTGGTGGGCGAGGTCAAGGAGGTCAACCCCCGCGTTCTCCAGAGCCTCGACAAGGAGGGCTTCATACCGGTCATCTCGCCCATAGGCGTCGGCCCCGAGGGAGAGACCCTGAACATAAACGCCGACTTCATGTCCTCGGCCGTGGCTTCGGCCCTGGGGGCGGAGAAGCTCATATTCCTCACCGACGTCCCGGGGATCAAGGACAAGAGGGGCAAGGTGGTCGAGACCCTGACCCGGGCCCGGGCCAAGCGGATGATCTCCTCCGGGGCCGTCGCCGGGGGAATGATACCCAAGGTCTCGGCGGCCGTCGAGGCCCTCGACAAGGGCGTGAAGAAGACCCATATCGTTGACGGCCGGGTGCCCCACTGCCTCTTGCTCGAGATATTCACCCACAAGGGCCTGGGCACGGAGATAATGGCGAAGTAGCGCCGTTTAGCGGGAGCATGGCTTCCCCGGGGCCTGCGCCGCGCGGCGAAGGCCGCCGAAGGTCTTCCCCCCCGCCCCCCCGGGAAATGCTCCCGGAACGTCCGGCCTTTTAAGCCTTTTGCCTCTCGCCCCGCAAGCGCGGCCCCCTATCGGTGGAAAGGCCGTTTGCCCCCCTGTTAAAATATTCAGATGTCCGCAGACGAACTGATAATCGAAGGGGCCAGACAGAACAACCTCAAGGGCATCGACCTCAGGCTTCCCCACGGCAAGGTGATAGCCGTGACGGGCGTTTCGGGCTCCGGCAAGTCCTCCCTGGCCTTCGACACCATCTTCGCCGAGGGCCAGTGGCGCTTCATAGAGTCCCTTTCGACCTACGCGAGGCTCTTTCTCGAAAAGATGGACAGGCCCGAGGTGGACTCCATCGAAAACATAAGGCCCGCCATCGCCCTGGAGCAGAGGAACCCCGTCCGCAGCTCCCGCACCAACGTGGGCACCCTTACGGAAATATACGACTTCCTGAGGCTCATCTACGCCAAGGCGGCCACCCCCTACTGCCCGGGCTGCGGGGAGGAGATAAAGAGCTGGGACCCCTCGGCGGTCAGGGACGAGCTATTGAGCTCCTACGAGGGCGGGAAGGCCATAATCACCTTCCCCTCTCACCTCGCGCCCGGCGAGCTCAGAAAGCGCGGCTTCAAGCGCCTGTGGCACGGGGGCGCGGTGGCCGAGCTCGAGGACTTCGAGGAAGAGCCGAGGCCGCCCTTCGAGGTGGTCCTCGACAGGCTCGTCGTAAGCGACGAGCCGAGGCTCTCGGACTCCCTGGAGATGGCCTTCGCCGAGGGAGGCGGAAGGGTGCGGGTGGTCCTTATCGACGGCCCCTCCATGGTCTTTACGTCGCGCAACGAGTGCGACCGCTGCGGAATAGAGCTCCCGGAGCCGTCGCCGCTCCTTTTCTCCTTCAACCACCCCGTGGGGGCGTGCCCGGAGTGCAAGGGCTTCGGAAACATCCTCCGCTACGACGAGAACCTCGTCGTCCCGGACAAGCACCTGTCTCTTTCGGAAGGGGCCATAGAGCCCTGGGAGAAGCCCGCCGCGCGGTGGTGGAAGGGCCAGATGCTCGACTGGGCCAGGAGGGAGGGCGTCGATGCCGACACCCCCTACAGGAAGCTGCCCAAGAAGCAGCGCAGTATGCTGTTCGAGGGGGGCGAGGGCTTTCTCGGCATAAACGACTTCTTCGAGGACCTCGAGAGCATCCGCTACAAGCTCCACGTTAGGGTCTTCCTCTCGCGGTACCGCAAGGGCGTCACCTGCCCCAGGTGCGGGGGCAAGAGGCTCCAGCCCGGCGCCCTCCAGTACAAGGTCTCGGGGTTCGACATCTCGGAGCTTACGGCCTATTCGGTAGGCGGCCTCATCAAGTTCCTCAGGGAGATGGAGCTTTCGCCTTTCAAGCGGGACGTCGTAAAGGAGGCCCTCAGGCAGATAGAGCTGAAGCTCGGGTTCCTCAAGCGGGTGGGCCTGGACTACCTGACCCTGTCGAGGGAGGGTAAGACGCTCTCGGGCGGCGAATACCAGAGGATAAACCTCTCCAACCAGCTCGCCTCGGACCTCACGGGGACGCTCTATGTCCTCGACGAGCCCACCGTGGGCCTCCACAAGAGGGACACCGACAGGATATCGGAGATCATGGGCGAGCTTTCCGAGGCCGGGAACACGGTGGTCGTGGTGGAGCACGACAAGGGCGTCATCGAGTCGGCGGACTGGATAGTGGAGCTCGGCCCCGGCGGCGGGCACAGGGGCGGAGAACTGGTGTTTTCGGGGCCGAAGAAGGATTTCCTGAAGTCCGGCGCCCTGACGGCGAGGTACCTCAGGGGAGAGGAGGAGGCGCCGCTTCGGAAGACGAGGCGCGAGCCCTTGGGAAGCCTCCTTCTGCGCGGCGCGGCGGGGAACAACCTCAAGGACGTCGACCTCGAGCTTCCCCTGGGCACCCTCACCTGCGTAACGGGCGTATCGGGCTCGGGCAAGTCGAGCCTCGTGGTGGAGACCCTCTACAGGGGGCTCT
>JASFVA010000239.1:0-3364 GCA_050050055.1 Nitrospirota bacterium | reverse complement strand
GAGGGTATGCGTAGGGCCTACGTCGCCAAGGATTTCGAGGCCCTCAGGCAGTACGCCACCGAGGAGGGCTACAGCTTCATCGAGAGGCGCCTGGGCGATTTCGACAAGGCGGAGCTCGAGTTCACCAACCGGTGGGTCGAGATAGAGGGCGACCGGGTGACCCTGAACGTCTCCTGGCGGGGCACCTGGACCGTGGGGGGCGCCGAGCGCGGCGGCCGCGGCATGGCGGTCTTCCAGTTCCAGGGCAGGCCCCTCAGGCTCGAGCGGATACACAGGGCCAACCCCTTCTCCGTGCCTGAATAAGTTCCCCCGTCTGTGTTAAAATCAAGTATCACCTCATTTCATCCGGAGGGCTTGGCTCTCTCTAACATAGTGGTAACTCAGGGTGGATAAGTTTCAAGAAGAGTGCGGTGTCGTTGGGGTCTTCGGGTACCCGGAGGCAGCCAACCTCGCATACCTCGGCCTCTACGCCCTTCAGCACAGGGGGCAGGAGGGCGCCGGCATCTCCTCAAGCGACGGCAAGCTCTTCTTCACCGAGAAGGGCCGCGGCCTCGTGGCCGACATCTTCAGCGAAAAGCGCCTAAAGAGGCTCCCCGGCCACATCGCCATAGGCCATAACCGCTACTCCACCGCCGGCGGCAGCACCCTCCGGAACGTCCAGCCCATAGTGGCCAACTCCTCCAGCGGCCTCCTGGCCATAGCCCACAACGGAAACCTCGTGAACGCCGACGAGCTGAGGACCGAGCTCGAGGAGGACGGGGCGATATTCCAGAGCACCTCCGACAGCGAGGTGATAATCCACCTCATCGCCCGCTCCAGGGCGGACACCTTCCACGCCAAAGTGATAGACGCCCTCCAGGGCGTAAGCGGCGCCTTCAGCCTCGTTCTCCTGAGGAACAACGAGCTCATGGCGGTCCGCGACGCCCTGGGCGTGAGGCCCATGTGCCTGGGCGAGATAGACGGGGCCTACGTCGTCGCCTCCGAGACCTGCGCCCTGGACCTCATAGGGGCCACCTACATCAGGGACGTCGAGCCCGGCGAGATGCTCGTCATAAACTCCCGGGGCCTGCATTCCACGAGGGCCCTGCACAGCCCCAGGAGGGGCTTCTGCGTCTTCGAGTTCATCTACTTCGCCAGGCCCGACAGCTACATCTTCGGCGGCAACAACGTAAACGAGATAAGGAAGGAGTTCGGCCGCCAGCTGGCCCGCGAGGCCCCGGTGGAGGCCGACATCGTCATACCCGTGCCCGACTCGGGAGTGCCGGCGGCCCTGGGCTACGCCGAGCAGAGCGGCATCCCCTTCGACTTCGGCCTCATAAGGAACCACTACGTGGGCAGGACCTTCATCGAGCCGCGCCAGAGCATCAGGCACTTCGGCGTGAAGATAAAGCTGAACCCCGTGCGCAGCCTCCTGGAGGGCAAGCGCGTCGTGGTGGTGGACGACTCCATAGTGCGCGGCACCACCAGCAAGAAGATAGTCAAGATGCTCCGCGAGGGCGGCAGGGCCAGGGAGGTGCACATGAGGATAAGCTCCCCGCCCACGGTGGGCCCCTGCTTTTACGGCATAGACACCCCCACGAGGCAGGAGCTCATAGCCTCCTCCCACCAGGTGGAGGAGATAAGGAAGTACATCACGGCCGACAGCCTGAGCTACCTGAACCTCCAGGGCATAAGGGACATCGTCCCCAACCCCGGCAACTACTGCACCGCCTGCTTCGACAACGAATATCCCATAAGCTTTCCCGGCGAGAGCATGGAACAACTCGAACTGATGTTTGGAGGTAGATGATGTCAGAGGAAACCGTTGACCTCAAGGGCTACAAGGCGCAGGTGGCCCCGGTGACCAAGGCCACCCTGGAGCTTAACCAAGAGGAGGGCGAGCTCGTCTTCTCGGGGCGCACCCAGAGGGGCTACGAGATAGACTTCGACGCCAAGGTCGAGTGGGGCTGCATGCCCACGGAGTCGCTCATCCTGAGCCTCGGGGCGTGCATGGCCATAGACATGGTCTCGTTCCTCAGGAAGATGAGGGCCGAGATAAAGGGCTACAGGATGGCCATAGAGGGCCAGCGCAACGACACGCCGCCGCAGTACTACAAGGTCATAGACCTAAAGATCACCATCACCGGCAAGGGCCTCGACAAGCGCAAGGTGGAGCGGGCCATCTCCCTTTCGCAGGAGAAGTACTGCTCCGTCTACCACACCCTCAGGCCGGACCTCGTCGTAAACGTAAGCTACGACCTGTTGGAAAGCGACTAAGCCCGCCGCCCCCACGGGGTGGACTGCCCGCAGGGCCGCTCGGGCCTTCAGGCTGTTTTTGCATCTGACGGCCTTCGCCGTTACCTTTCCCGCCGCCGGGCGCATCAGCTTTCCGGCACGAGAATCGTGCCCCCTTCGGGGGCTTCGACGTTCACTTGGCGCTGGCGATGGAGTTATAGATGATGACGCCCTTTTCGCTGAAAGCCAGTATCTTGCTCAGGCGCTCGGTGGAGTTGCAGACGACCACCCGGCCCTTCTGCCCCGGCGCCAAGGGGTCTATACCGCTGCAGTCTCCGGCGTAATAGACCAGGGCGGCGCTGCCGTAGGGGCTTTTTTCTCCCTTTCCGATGTTGTAGTGGGTAACTAAAGCGGCCATGACATCCGAGAGGGTGGAGTAGGCTTGCGTGGGAAAGCCGGGGTAGAGGACGGCACAGGAGCTCCGGGGCTGGTCGGCTGCGGCGGAATGCTGGAAGCAGGTCTCCGTCCCCGGCCCGGTAAGGAAGACCATAGGGAGGCTGTTCTGGTAGCCGTCGAGGGCCGCCTGGACCTCGCCCACGGCTCCCCTTGCACTGGCCTCGATGGCCCGGTGTCTCGCCCTTTCCCTCTGGCTGAGGAACGCCGGGATGGCGATTGCCGCCAGAACGCCGATTATTGCTATCACCGTGAGGAGCTCGCTCAGGGTAAAGCCCTTCTGCCCCCTCGGGCCGTCGCCCGGCTCAAAAGTCCGGGAGTCCACTTTCGAGTGTTCCCTCCTTTCAGGAAGCCATCCTTGCCGAAAGACGCCGCCCGGCACTTGCTCCTCAACGGGCGCGCAGGGCGTCAGTCCTCTGGCTGGCGGGTAATATGCCCGTCTCGGAAAAATTTGTCAACAACTCCACACGGGTGAAGCCGTCCCGGTTGCACGTTGCGGCATGAATACAAAGCTTGACGTGTCCAGCACCCGCCAAGAGGGTGCCGGAATGTCCGGGAATTCGTCTCCGGGAAAATCCTTGACAAGGCACTCCCATGGGGTAACATCTCATTAGGGCGGGCGAAGCCGCCATCAAACCAACGGGAGGTACGGGGTCATGAAAAGATACGCGTTAATTGCGGCCGTAGTTGCCGCCTG
>JASFVA010000238.1:0-3365 GCA_050050055.1 Nitrospirota bacterium | reverse complement strand
TGGGCGTGGAGGCCGACTCCGCCACGGCCATATCCTTCGCCTGGTTTCTCATGGCGGCCACCGGGGGGCTCACCGGGCTCTACGAGTACTTCAGGGTGAAAGGGAAATGAAGCGGCTCGGCGTAATCACCGCTCTCGCCGCCTTGGCTTGGGCCGCCTCCTCCGCATGCTCACGGGAGGGCTCGAAAATCAGCTCAGGCTCGGCTCGGCGATAGGGAAGCTCCGCATCGAGGTGCTCGAGCACCGGGCGCGATAGTCACTCCCCGAACACCTCTTCCAGGAAGACCTTCATCGCCTTCCAGGAGCGGCGGTCGGCGCGCTCGTTATAGGCCGTTCCGTCCGAGGGGTCGCTCCCGCTGGCCGGGTTCGTGAAGCTGTGCACCGCCCCGCCGTAGTAGACCATCTGCCAGTCCACGCCGGCGCCGCTCATCTCCCGGCGGAAGGCCTCTGCCTTATCGGGACCCACGAAGGGGTCCTCGGCCCCGTGCAGGGCGAGGACCCTTCCTTTGATGTTCCTTGCGTCCCCGGGGTCGGGGGTATCGAGCCCCCCGTGGAAGGAGACCACCCCCACGACGTCGGCGCCGCTTCTTGCGAGCTCGAGCACCGTGGTCCCTCCGAAGCAGTAGCCGATGGCCGCCGTGCGCGCCGGGTCCACGAAACCGTATCCCTTGAGCCTTTTTAGGGCGGCGTTGGCCCTCGCCCTCATGAGGCCGCGATCCTTCCGGTAGGGGGCGGACAGGGCCGCCGCCTCCTCGGAGTTCCCGGCCCTCTTGCCCTTGCCGTAGATGTCCGCCGCGAAGGCCACGTATCCGAGCTCGGCGACCATCCTGGCGCGCCTCCTGGCGTAGTCGTTGAGCCCGTACCACTCGTGGACGACCACCACGCCGGGCCTCCTGCCCTCGACGGAGTCGTCGTAGGCCAGGTAGCCTTCGAGCACGGTGTCGCCCTCCATGTATTCCACCGCCTCGGTCCTTATCTCCGCCCAGGCGCTCGCCGAAAGCGAAACCGCTATCAATGCAGCCAGGAAAAGGGTTCTCATCTGGCACGCTCCTTGAAAGGGAATTGTTTTCTACTTTATAGCACAGGAGCTGGGGTTAGGGAAGCGGGCGCGGGTTATATATTTATGGGGGGCACTTTCCGCATACGGAGGTGAAAAGCGCCGTGGAGAGATACCTGTCGCCCCTGTCGGGAAGGATGACGACTATGGTGCCCTCCGTAAGCTCCGAGGACTTCCTGAGCGCCACCGTCATGGCCGCGCCGCTCGACATTCCGGCGAAGATGCCCTCCTTCACGGCGAGCATCCTCGTGGTGTCGAAGGCCTCGTCGTCGTTTACGATGTAGCGCTCGTCGAGCCTCGAGGGGTCGAAGATGCCCGGCACTATGGACTCGTTCATGTTCTTGAGCCCCTGTATCCTGTGGCCCAGGACCGGCTCGACGCCGACTATCTTTATGGCGGGGTTGTGCTCCTTGAGCCTCCTTCCGGCGCCCATGAGGGTGCCCGTGGTGCCCATGCCGGAGACGAAGTGGGTGACGCCACCGCCGGTCTGCTCGATAATCTCCTGCCCGGTGGTCTCGTAGTGGGCCAGGATGTTGGCGGAGTTTTCGAACTGGTTGGGCATGAAGTATTTCCCCGGGTCTTCGCCGAGAATCTTGTGCGCGAGCCGTATGGCCCCGTCGGTGCCCTCGTCCGAGGGGCTCAGGATGAGCTCCGCCCCGAAGGCCTCGAGCACCCTCCGCCTCTCCACGCTCACGCAGGCCGGCATCGTGAGCTTCACCCTGTAGCCCCGGGCGGCGCAGACCATGGCGAGCCCTATGCCGGTGTTTCCGCTCGTGGCCTCCAGCACTATCTTTTCGCGCGTGAGCCTGCCCTCGCGCTCGGCGGTGCGTATCATGAAGAGGGCGATGCGGTCCTTGACGGAGCCCCCGGGGTTGTTGCCCTCCATCTTGGCCAGGAGCCTCACGGCGGGGTTGGGGTTGATGGCCTCTATCTCCACAAGGGGCGTGTTGCCTATGCAGTCGAGTATTCCCACGACCAGTATTATAGCCTAATGCCATACCGAATCTGGCAGGGGCATTGTTATAATTAGCACATGAAGGTCCTGGTGGGAATGAGCGGCGGGGTTGACTCCTCGGTGGCGGCGCACCTTCTTAAGGAGGAGGGATACGAGGTCGAGGGCCTGAGCCTCGTCCTCTTCGAGACCAGGGGCGATAAAGGCCCAAAGGCCTGCTGCACTCTCGAGGCCCTGGGCGACGCCGCCGGGACCGCGGAGCGCCTGGGCATAGGCCATAGCACCCTCGACGTGAGGAACGAGTTCATCGAAAAGGTCGTGGAGCCCTTTGTAGAGGCGTATATGGGGGGCTACACCCCCAACCCCTGCATCCTTTGCAACCGCCACATCAAGTTTCCCGCCCTCCTCCGGGAGGCCCGGAAACGGGGCGCCGCGTTCATCGCCACGGGCCATTACGCGCGGGTCGAGCGGAGCGGCGGAGGGGAGGTCCTGAAAACGGGGGTTGACCCCAGGAAGGACCAGTCCTACGTCCTCTACGCCCTGAGGCCGGAGGAGCTCGGGGCCCTGGTCCTTCCCCTCGGCCGCTACACGAAGGAGGCCGTGAGAGAGAAGGCCCGTCGGCTGGGGCTTCCCGCCGCCCGGAGGGCGGAGAGCCAGGAGATATGCTTCGTCGAGGGCAGGGACTATCCCGGCTTCATCGCCGCCCTGACGGGAGAGGAAGACAGGCCCGGCCCGATAATCGACGCCGAAGGGCGCACCCTGGGCTCCCACAGGGGCATCCACCGCTATACCGTCGGCCAGCGCAGGGGGCTTGGGATTTCCTCTCCTGAACCCCTCTACGTAACCGGCGTGGACGCCGGAAAAAACGCCGTTTACGTGGGCCCCAGGGAGGCGGCCACGGCACGGGAGTTCACCGTCGGCGGGGTGAACTGGCTCCAGGAGCCCGAGGGGGAGCTCAGGGCCGGCGTTAAGGTGCGCTCGACCATGAGGGCGAGACCAGCTCTCGTGAGGCCCCTCGCGGAGGACAGGGCGCACGTTAGGTTCGACGAGCCCCAGTGGGCCCCCTCGCCGGGCCAGGCGGCGGTCTTCTACCTGGCCGACTCCGTTGCCGGCGGGGGGACAATCGAAGTCCGAACTCGATATGGTAATCTATAGTGGATGACTGGGCACATAGTCTCGATAAACGTCAGCGGCAAAAAGGGAGTCCGGAAGACCCCGGTCGGGGAAGCGGTGGTAAGGGCCAACTTCGGCATCGAGGGCGACGCCCACGCCTCCGACAAATGGCACAGGCAGGTGAGCCTCCTGGCGGCGGAAAGCATCAGGAAGATGCGTGACAAGGGCCTGGCGGTCGGGCCGG
>JASFVA010000237.1:0-3377 GCA_050050055.1 Nitrospirota bacterium | reverse complement strand
TCCACCCACGGCCTTTCCTCTGAAAAACCCTCCAGGAGCTCGGTGCACTCGCTTACGCAGTGCGCGATTTCCACGGCCTGGGCAAGCGTGTTTTGGAAAGGGTTTCGCGACGGTCTGAAGCCGACCCCGGCGGCGAGGCCCTTGGCGACAGGGTGAAGGTCGTCGAATTTAAGGTTCGTTCTCGCAAGCGCACCGACCATGAGCGAGCCCCTCTCCCGTATCTGCGACCTCTTTGCGTTTGAATACGGGACCTGCTCCTCCCGGAAGAGTTCCCGGTATTCGTCCTCCGGGGCATCCAGCCCTGCTGTGGAGGCGATGCGGCCCTCGTTCACGGCGTAGCCGCCTTCGCCCCTGATGCAGACGAATTCCGTATCCGTGGCGAAGTCGGGGTAGGAAAGGGAGGCGGCCATCTTCACGGTCTCGGCGGCGTCCTCCCTTATGCCCCGCAGGCCCTCGATGAGCTTGCCCACGGTGTCCCTCTTGGGCACGGCGGTGAACCCGGCCGCCACCATCGAAACCGGATGGAGGGCCCTGCCGCCCCCGAAGGCGGACGTCACGGCGTTTACGGCCTCCTTCATGCGCACGAGCCTTTCGAGGGCCTTCCTCTGGCCGGGGAGCATGTCGGCGATGGAGTTGAGCCTGTGGAAATCGGGCAGGGCGAGCATGTATATGTGGACCAGGTGGCTCGCGGCTATCTGGCTAAGGGCCATGATGCGGCGAAGCCTTTCCAACTGGGGCGAGGGCTCCACGCCCAGCGCCTTTTCCATCGCCCTTATGGCTGTGGCCATGTGAGAGACCGGGCAGATGCCGCAAATCCGGGCCACGATGTCCGGGACCTCCTCGAGCCTCCTCCCCACGAGGAATCCCTCGAAGAACCTGGGGGGCTCCCAGATGTTGAGCTTAAGGCCGGTGAGCTTTCCCCCGGATATCTCGACCTCCACGGCGCTCTCGCCTTCCACGCGGGCGATGTACTCGATATTAAGCTTCATAGTGCTCTACCACCTTGCGGTACTGGATGGTGTCGGCCCCGAACTGGGTGAACTTGCGGACGATGTCGTCGGGCCTCATGCCCATGCGCTCGAACTGCCCGGCCAGGGCCAGAGCGTTGGCCTGCCGCATGGGACCGAAGCAGGAGTAGCAGGCCCTCCCGCCTGCGGGGCAGAGGGCGCCGCAGCCGGCGTTGGTCACTGGGCCCATGCAGGGCTCGCCGTGGGCCACTAGGACGCAGACGTTGCCCCCGAGCTTGCATTCCACGCAGACGCTGTATTCCAGAAACGCCGGGAGCCTGCCCATGAGCACCGAGGTCAGGGCCTCCTGGAGGTCCCTCTGGCCGGGCGGGCAGCCCTTTATGTGGCCGTCCACCCTCACGTAGGCCTCCACGGCGTGGGGCCTTATCGAGTGTATGGGGCCGAGGTCCGGGTAGACGCGCTTTTCCACCTCGCGCTCCGGGGCCGAGGACTTGATGGCCGGGATGCCCCCGTTAACCGCGCAGGAGCCAATGGCAAAGAGGAGGGCGCTCCGCTCCCGTATCCTCTTCAGCTCGTCGGCCTGCCAGGCCTCGGTTATGGTCCCCTCTATCAGGGAGACGTCGAAGGGCCCCTCGGGAGTGCCGGAGCTGGTGACCATGCGGCAATAGGTGAAATCGAACCGCTCGAGGGTCTCGAGGACCGCCTCCTGGAAGAAGATGGTCTGGAACTCGCACCCGGCGCAGCAGGAGTATTTGAAGAACCCGAGGCGGGGCTTTCCGGCTACTCTTTTCATAGCAGGCCGTCCGGGAACTTGCCTGCTTCCCTGTAGAGGAAGACCGGGCCGTCCCTGCAGACGAAGGCGCTTCCGTGCTGGCAGTGGCCGCACTGGCCCACGCCGCACTTCATCCTGCGCTCAAGCGACACGTGGAGCCTCGCCGGCGAAAGCCCGAGCTGGAGGAGCCTCCGGCAAACGAAGCGCATCATTATCTCGGGGCCGCAGACGAAGGCCGAGGCGTTTGCGATGTCTAAGGAGGCGTCTCCCAGAAGCTCGGTCACGAGACCCGTGCGATGGGGCCACTCTGAACCCTCGGGGGCCTCGTCCACGGTAAGAAGGACCTGCACGGACTCCCGCCACCTGTCGAACTCGCCGGGGTAGATGACGTTCATCGGGTCGCGCGCCCCGTAGGCGAGGGAGACTCCGCCGAAGGAATCCCTGTCTGCCATAACGGCCTGGATTACGGGCCTGAGGGGGGCGAGCCCCAGCCCTCCGCCAACCAAAAGGAGGTCCCCGCCCCTGGCATTCTCGACGGGCCATCCCCTGCCGTAGGGGCCGCGAAGATGAACCCCGTCGCCCTCTTCCAGGCGGGCCAGGTACCGGGTGACCCTGCCCACGGCGCGGATGGTGTGCTCGAAAGCGCCGTCAGCCACGAGGGTGCTAAGCGATATCGGGGCCTCGCCCACTCCGGGGAGGCCGACCATGTTGAACTGCCCGGGGCGGAAGTCCCCGAAGGCGCCTTCTGGCGTTTCGAGCGTATAGCTCCTTACGTCGTAGGTGTCGTCCCTGATGCCGGCTATCCTCGCCTTCATGGGCGCGAGAGGGTTTTTCATCGGGCCGGGCTCCTCTGGATTTCCCCGGCTATCTCGGTGAGGTCTATCCCCGTGGGGCACCACCGGATGCACCTGCCGCAGCCCACGGTGCCGGGGGCGCCGAACTGGGCGGTATAGTCGAGCTTGTGGGTTACGAACTGCCTGAGCCTCGAGGCCCGGGTGCGCCTGAAGTTCGCCCCGTGCACCTGGGCGAAGCGGAGGTCCTGGCAGGCGTCCCACTGCCGGAAGCGCCTGGCCGAGGCGAGGTCCATGGCCGTTTCGTCCACCACGTCGTGGCAGAAGCACGTGGGGCAGACCATCACGCAGTTGGTGCACGAGAGGCAACGCGAGTCCGCCACGCCGGACCAGACCGGGTGCTCGGTGTTCTTAAGGAAGAGCCCGTCGAGGCCCTCCATGTCCAGGCGCTTCGTGAAGCTGATGAGGAGCTTGTCCCTCCGCTCGTCCTTGGCAATGAGGTCCTCCGCCCGGGCCGATCTAACTCCTCCCACGAGTTCTTCGCCCCGGCGGGTGGCGGGCTCGGCCAGGTAGAAATCCCCCAGGTCTGTAAGGAGCAGGTCGTAGCCCTCCTCGGCGTCGAGGTGCGGCCCGGTCCCCACGGAGGAGCAGAAGCAGAACTCGTCCACCCTCGTGCAGTTGAGGGCTACTATGAGGGTGTTTTCCCTCCGTTTCATGTAATACGGGTCCCCGGCGAAGACCCTGTCGAGGTAGACAATGGCGTGGACGTCACAGGGATGGACGCCCAGGGCGAGCACCCTGTCGTCCTCCGGGGGGACTTCCTCGAAGTCGATGCCGCTTCGAAGG
>JASFVA010000236.1:0-3378 GCA_050050055.1 Nitrospirota bacterium | reverse complement strand
GCCCTCTTCGTCGTGTTGCGCTTGCTTGATTTTCTCTTTCTTCGTTTCCTGGCCGCCACTTTATATGACCTCCCGCTTCTCCACGGCGTCCTTGAGTATTTCCTCCACGAGGGCCTCGAAGGTCAGTCCGTCGAGGGAGGCTATCTTGGGAAGGAGGCTGGTCTCGGTCATCCCGGGTATGGTGTTGACCTCGAGCACGAATATCTCCCCCTGTTCGTCTATTAGGAGGTCCACCCTGGTCGCTCCCCTGCAGCCCAGGGCCAGGTGCGCCCGCAGGGCGACGTCCTTGGCCTCCTCGTAGAGCGACTCGTCTATGTCCGGCGGCAGAACGTACTGCGTGCCGGAACGGGCGTCGTACTTGGCCTTGAAGTCGTAAAACTCCACCGAGGGCCTGACCTCCACGCCCCCCAGGGCCCTCTCCCGCAGTATGCCGATATGAACCTCCCGCCCCTTTACGTACTGCTCTATCACCGCCTGGCCCGAATAGGAAAGGGCCGAGCCGAGGGCAGCTTCTAACTCCTCTTTCCTGGCAACTATGCTCACCCCGATGCTCGAGCCCTCGCGGACGGGCTTCACCACGAAGGGCATGGGTAGCGTGGGGGACTCGCCCCTTCTCAGCTCCTCGAACTCCGGCACCCTCAGGCCCTCGTAGAGGAACATCTTCTTGGAGGCCAGCTTGTCCATCGCCAGGGCCGAGGCGAGCACCCCGGAGCCGGTGTAGGGAACACCCATCACCTCGAGCATCCCCTGGATGGAGCCGTCCTCCCCCGTGCCGCCGTGGAGCACCAGGAAGGCCACGTCTATCTCCTCCCTTAGAATCGCCTCGCACGCGTCCTCCCGGACGTCCACGGCCTTGGCCTTGTATCCGAGCCTCAAAAGGGCGTTAAGGACCGAGGCGCCGCTTTTCAGGGAGACCTCCCGCTCCGAGGAGGTCCCTCCCATGAGCACCCCTATGGTCTTATGCTTCAGCACCTTCCAACCATCCTTATCTCCGGCACCAACACCACGCCCGAGTGCATCTTCACCCTGGAGGCGACCTCCACCATCAGGTTCATGTAGTCGGCGGCCGTTCCCTCGCCCGTATTGACGAAGAAATTGGCGTGCACGGGGCTCACCTCGATGCCGCCCGCCCTCATGCCCTTGCACCCCGCGGCCTCTATCAGCCTGCCGGCGAAGTCTCCCGGGGGGTTTTTGTAAACGCATCCCGCCGAGCGCCTGCCCAGGGGCTGCGTGGCCTTCTTTTCCCTAAGGAACCCCTCCAGGCGCTTCGAAACCTCGGCGGGGTCGTCCTTTTCCAGCCTGAGCTCCGCCCCCAGGAGCACCGCCCCCGCGGGAAGCTCGGCGTGCCTGTAGGCAAAGCCCAGCTCGTCCCTGCCGAGCGTAACGGCCTTGCCCTCCCTGTCCATGACATTTACTCTGAGCGTGACGTCCTTCATCTCGCAGCCGAAGGCCCCGGCATTGCCGGCCACGGCGCCGCCCACCTGCCCCGGAATTCCCGCCATGCCCTCCATGCCCTTCAAACCCCTTTCGGCGGCAAACCTCAATAGCCTCATGAGTGGATAGCCCGAGCCGGCGTAGAGCGTCGCGGAGCTCCCGTCCTCCTCGAGTATCTTCACGTCCGAGAGCACGGCCACGGAGACCACGGCGCCCTCTATGCCTCCGTCGCTTACAAGGAGGTTGGTGCCGCCGCCCAGCGGGAGCACCTGCACGGTGCTTTCCCACGCCGCCCTCAGCAAGCCCGCGAGGGCAGCCGCGCTCCCCGGCACGACGAATATGTCGGCCGGCCCCCCGATGCCCAGGTAGGTGTGGGCCTTCATGGGCTCGTCGAACCTCACCTCGGCGTCGAGCCCGCCCGACGCAAGGTATTCCTTGAAATCGTTATTTATCTTTCCGGCTCTCATTTCTTCGACTTCAGGGTCTCGATGAGGAGGTCCCCCACCTTCCACACGTTTCCGGCCCCAAGGGTGAGCACCACGTCTCCCGGGCGGAGCTTTTCCCGGAGGTAGCCCGTTGCTTCCTCTGCGCTCCGGGCATGGAATATCCCCTTCTTCCTCTTCATCCTCTCTATTACGGCTTCCGTCTTTATTCCCCTTATGGGTTTTTCGCCGGCGGGATAGATGTCCATCATCACCAGGAGGTCGGCGTCGGCGAAGGAGGCGGCGAACTCATCCATGAGCATCCTGGTCCTCGAATACCTGTGGGGCTGGAAGACCACCACCAGCCTGCCTTTACTTATGGAGTCCCTCACGGCCCCAAGGGTCGCCCTTATTTCCGTGGGGTGGTGGCCGTAGTCGTCGTAGACGCTCACTCCCCTTGCCTTGCCCTTGAGCTCGAGCCTCCGCTGGATTCCCCCGAACTCCCCGAGGGCCTCCCTTATCTGGTTGATGTCCACCTGGAGCTCCAGGGCCACGGCCGTGGCCGCCAGGGCGTTAAGGACGCTGTGCTCCCCCGGCGAGGGGATGCTGAGCCTCCCCAGGCTCTCCCCGCCCATCACGGCCTCGAACTCCACGGACATGAACCCCTTCCTTATCTTCTCCGCCCTCAGGTCGGCGTCCTTCGAGAGGCCGTACGTGATGACCCGCCTCGTCACCGAGGGAAGGATGTCCCTGACGTTTTCGTCGTCCACGCAGGCCGCGGTGACGCCGTAGAAGGGCACCCGGTTCATGAAGGAGACGAAGGCCTCCTTGAGGGCCTTCATGGTGGTGAAGTAGTCCATGTGCTCCATGTCTATGTTCGTCACCACTCCCACGGTGGGGATGAGCTTGAGGAAGGAGCCGTCGGACTCGTCCGCCTCGGCCACCATGAAATCGCCCCTTCCGAGCCTGGCGTTGGTGCCCAGGGCCTTGAGCTTTCCGCCGATGACCACCGTGGGGTCCAGCCCCGCGTGGGCCAGGACCGTCGATATCAGCGAGGTGGTGGTGGTCTTGCCGTGGGAGCCCGCCACGAGCACCGAGTACTTCAGCCTCCCGAGCTCCGCCAGCATCTCCGCCCTCGATATCACGGGGACCCCTCGCCTTTCGGCCTCCAGTACTTCGGGATTGTCCCCGCCTATGGCCGAAGAGATGACGACCACGTGAGCGCCGTCGATGTTTTCGGGCCTGTGGCCCCTGAAGACCTCGACCCCCATGACGCGGAGCCTTTCCACGGTGTCGGACTCGCTGATGTCCGAGCCCCTGACGTCGTAGTCGAGGTTATAGAGGACCTCGGCTATGCCGCTCATGCCGATGCCCCCGATTCCGACGAGATGTATTACCTTGTACCTCTCAAACATTTCCCTTCCTCGACTTCGCGAGGCTCGCGGCGATGTCCGCCACCTTCTTCGTGGCGTCGGGCCGCCCGAGGGCCCGCGCCTGCCTGGCCATCTCGGCCCTGGCCTGT
>JASFVA010000235.1:0-3384 GCA_050050055.1 Nitrospirota bacterium | reverse complement strand
TCCGAGCCCGCGATGGGGTGGCAGGCGACGAAATTCGCCCCCTGGGGGGTCAATTTTTCAATGTCCTGCACCAGGGAGCCCTTGACGCTGCCCACGTCTATAGCTATAGCGCCCTCTTTAAGAGAACCCTGTATGGATTCGGCAATCTGCATGAAGGAGCCCACCGGAGTGGCATATACGACGAGGTCCGCGTCCTCGCAGGCGCGGGACGCCTCGAGCTCGTAGGAGTCTATGATGCCCCTCTCCCTGGCCCGCCGCAGGTTGGCCTCTGTTCTTCCGTGTCCCACGACATGGCCGACGAGGGACCTCTGCTTCATCGAGAGGGCCAGCGAAGCCCCGATAAGCCCTACGCCGAGAACGGCGGCCCTTTCGAACATCATGGCCGTGGCTATATCTCCCTCCCCACGGCCCTGGCCACGGGCTTCAGCTCAGCCATGAGTTTCTTGAAAACTTCCGGCTTGAGGGACTGCTCGCCGTCCGAAAAGGCCTCGTCGGGCCTGTTGTGCACCTCTATCATGAGGCCGTCGGCCCCGGCGGCCACGGCGGCCTTCGCCATGGAAGCCACGAGGCTCCACTTGCCCACGGCGTGGCTTGGGTCTATCACAATGGGCAGATGGGTCATCTCCCTGAGGGCGGGTATGGCGCTGAGGTCGAGGGTGTTTCGCGTGGCGGTCTCGAAGGTCCTCACCCCCCTCTCGCAGAGGATGACCCTCTGGTTTCCCTTGGACATTATGTACTCGGCGGCCATGAGCAAGTCCTTGATGGTAGCCGAAAGCCCCCTCTTGAGCAGTACCGGCTTCTTGCTCATGCCCACCTCCAGGAGGAGCCTGAAGTTCTGCATGTTCCGCGCCCCGATTTGAATGACATCGGCATATTTCTCTATGAGGTCCATGTCCCTGGGGTCCATGAGTTCCGTCACCACGGGAAGCCCCGTCTTTTCCCGGGCCTCCGCCAGGTACCTGAGGCCCTCTTCGCCCAGGCCCTGGAAGGAATACGGCGAAGTCCTGGGCTTGAACGCACCTCCCCTTATGAACGAGGCCCCCGCCCGGCTGATCCTGGCGGCGATGTCCAGGAGCATCTCCCTGTTTTCGACCGAACAGGGTCCGGCAATGACCGCGATCTTCTTTCCCCCTATGCGCTTTCCCTTCACGCTTATGACCGTGGGGGTTTTCCTGAAGTCCCGGCTCGCGAGCTTGAAGGGCTTCAGGATCCTCATGACCTCTTCCACGCCCTCCATGGCGCGGACGGCGTTCTCCGCGTCCTCGGCTATGTTGGACGTGTCTCCGATAACGCCCACGATGGTGCGCTCGGTGCCCCGCGACACCTGCGCCTTGAGGCCCCACCTCTTGAGCTTTCTGACGACCTTGCCGATCTCGTCCCGCTTGGCTCCGGGATTCATTACGATGATATCCATTTTCCCCTCATATCTCCCTGTATGAAATTGTTAGCTGAGAGCCGCCTTCATCCCCTCTACGAACCGCTCGTTTTCCTCCGGAAGCCCTATGGTCACCCTTATGGAGTCTTCCCCCATGGGCCTGACGATCACCCCTCTTTTCAACAACTCGCCGTATACCTCCGCCGAGGGCCTGCCCGGGAACATGAAAATGAAGTTCGCCTCCGTGGGGACGTACTTAATCCCCATAGCGTCGAGTTCCCTGTATAAGAAGGCCTTGCCCTCCCCGTTAATGCGCTTCGAACGCTCCACGTGCTCCGCGTCCGAAAGGGCCGCCAGAGCGGCCGCCTGCGCAAGGCTGTTCGTGTTGAAGGGCTCGCGAACCCTGTTCATATCGCGGGCGATGTCCGGCGCCGTTATCCCATAGCCGATCCTCAGTCCGGCCAGGCCGTATATCTTCGAGAAGGTCCTGAGCACCAGCACGTTCCGCCCCGAGCGCATGTGCTTCAAGGCGTCGGCGTAATCCGCGCTTTCGACGTACTCGCAGTATGCCTCGTCGACGAGCACGAGGATCCCGTCGGGCAACCTCTCCATGAGGCTGTCGAACTCGTCCTTGGTGTTTATCGTGCCGGTGGGGTTGTTGGGGTTGGCGATGAACACTACGCTCGTTTTCTCCGTGACGGCCTCGGCCATCCCCCCGAGGTCGTGCCTGTAATCCCGGAGCGGCACCCTCACGCCGCGGCAGCCCTGGGCCTGGACCGACATCGGATAGACCACGAAGGAGGGCCATGCCATTACCGCCTCGTCGCCCGGCCTCATGAAGGTCCTCACGGCGATGTCGATGAGCTCGTTTGAGCCGTTGCCGAGGATTATCTGGTCCTCCGAAACGCCGTGCCTTTCCACCAGGGCCTTTGTCAGGTAGAAGGCCCCGCCGTCGGGATATCTGTTAAGGTCCCCCATCACCTCCGGCGTCAAGGCCTCCAGGGCCTTCTTCGACGGCCCCGCCGGGTTTTCGTTGGAGGCGAGCTTGACCGAGCCCTTTATGCCGAGCTCGCGCTCGAGCTCCTCGACCGGTTTCCCGGGGACGTAGGGTTCTATGGCCGATACGTGTTCGGGCGGACGGATCATTCACTCACCGCAGGGATAGGAGCCGAGCACCTTGAGGAACAGACAGGCCTCCTTCATCTCGCCTATTGCCTTCTGCACTTTCCTGTCCTCGATGTGCCCGAGCATATCCACGAAGAAGATGTATTCCCAGGCCCTGCGCCTCGAGGGCCTCGATTCGATCTTGGTCAGGTTTATCCTTGCCCGCTTGAAAGGCTCCAGGGCCCCGTAGAGCGCACCGGGCCTGTCCTTGGCCGAGAACATTATCGAGGTCTTGTCGTTTCCGGTCCGCGGGTGCAGCTGGGTGGAAATGACGAGGAACCTCGTGAAGTTTCGCCTGCTGTCCTCTATGCGCTTCTCGACGAACTTGAGCCCGTAGACCGTGGCGGCGAGCTCCGAGGCGATGGCGGCTGCCGATTTTTCCCGTGCCGCGGCCTCCGCGGCCTTGGCCGTGCTGGCCGCCTCCACCAGGGGAACCCCGGGCATGTTGGCCTCCAGCCAGCCCCTGCACTGGGCGGCCGGCTGGGGATGAGAATAGATCTTCTTGATGTCGGCCTTGCGCCCCGTCTTCGACAGCAGGTGGTGGGAGACCTCCAGGAGCACCTCGGCGCATATGCTGAGGTCGTAGTCGATGAACATGTCCAGGGTATGGCTGACTATGCCCTCGCTGGAGTTCTCGATGGGCACCACGCCGTATTCGGCCTTGCCCGAGTCCACGGCCTCGAAGACCTCCTTTATGCTCTCGCCGGGCACGAATTCAGCCGAGGAGCCGAAATGCCGGAGCGCCGCCAGGTGCGTGAACGTGGCCTGGGGGCCGAAGTAGGCGACCTTGAGCGCCCCCTCGAGGGCCAGGGACGCCGACATTATCTCGCGGTAGACCGTCTTCA
>JASFVA010000234.1:0-3406 GCA_050050055.1 Nitrospirota bacterium | reverse complement strand
TTCTTCCGCCCACCATCATGTCGTTTATGGAGCCTATGACCTGCTCGGCCATGTCCGCCGGGACCTCGACGAAGCTGTACTTGTCGAAGACGGCCACCTTGCCGATGCTCTGGCCGGGCATGCTGGATTTCTCCGAGATGGTCCTGACGATGTCGCCCACCTTGAACTTGTGCCTCTTCCCTATGGTGAGGAAGAGCCTGGTCATGCCCGAGGCCTCCGGGGCCTCCTGCCCCTTCGACTCCTCCGCCTCGCCGTCGCCCCCCAGGTCGCCGGCCGCGAGGCTCAGGGCGGCGGCCGCCACCTCCTGGGGCTCGAACTTCTCCGAGAGCTCGCCCACCAGGGGGACGAGCTCCTTGTGCCTGCCCTCCCGGATGACGGACTCGAGGCTCCCGGTGAGCTCCTGCGCCTTGGCCTCCCTGGCCTGCTTGCCCGAGGGGAGCTGGCCCTTGGCAATCTTGGTGCCCGCGGTCTTCTCTATGAGCCTGAGCTGGGTGTACTCCCGCGGGGTGACGAAGGTGATGGCGATGCCGCTCTTGCCGGCCCTGCCGGTGCGGCCTATCCTGTGGACGTAGGCCTCGGGGTTCTGGGGGATGCTGTAGTTTATGACGTGGGTGACGTCGTTTATGTCGAGCCCCCGGGCCGCCACGTCGGTGGCCACCAGGATGTCCAGCTCGCCGCCCTTGAACTGCCTCATTATCTCCTCCCTGTAGGACTGGGTGAAGTCGCCGTGGATGGCCCCCGCGTCGTAGCCCATCTGGTGGAGCCTCCCCGAGAGGTCGTCCACCTCCCGCTTGGTGTGGCAGAAGATGAGGGTCAGCTCCGGGGCCTGCACGTCGATTATCCTCGTGAGGGCCCTAATCTTGTCGTCCCGCCTCACCTCGTAGAAGACCTGGTTTATCTTCGCCACCACGAGCTCCTTGGCGTCCACGCCGACCTTCTTGGGGGAGCTCATGTATTTTTTCGAGATGCGCACTATCTGCGCCGGCATGGTGGCCGAAAACAGCATGGTCTGCCTCGTGGGCGGGGTCTCCTTGAGGATGGTCTCTATGTCGTCTATGAAGCCCATGTTGAGCATCTCGTCGGCCTCGTCCAGGACGACGGAGGAGACCTCCGAAAGCACGAGGGTCTTCCTCTGTATGTGGTCGATGAGCCTCCCGGGCGTGCCCACCACGAGGTCTATGCCCTTCAGCAGGCTCTTAATCTGCCTCTCTATGGACTGGCCGCCGTAGATGGGTATGGAGACGAAGCCCTTGTCCTTCCCCAGCCTGTTCATCTCCTGGGCCACCTGCATGGCCAGCTCCCGGGTGGGCACCAGCACCAGGGCGCAGGGCTTCCTGAGCCTGCCCCTTATGTTTTTCTCCACGATGGGGATGCCGAAGGCCGCGGTCTTGCCCGTGCCGGTCTGGGCCATGCCTATCACGTCCCTCCCCATCATCAGGGGGGGAATGGCCAGCTTCTGTATCTGCGTGGGCTCTTCGAACCCCATGTCCGACAGCGACTTGAGGATCTCGTCCGACAGCCCGAACTCGTAAAATCTCTCGTACATTTTTCTCCTTCTTCTGCGCCTTTCTCTTATGGGATAAAGGGAATTAGGCTGCTGCCATAATGGAAAGGCAGGCCCCGCGGGGCGGGGCCTGCCTTCCGGGCTTGCCGCTTTACTGCTTTACGATGTTTTCTGCCTTAAGGCCCTTGTCGCCATTGACGACTTCGAAACTGACAGAGTCGCCTTCGGCAAGGGTCTTGAAACCGTCGCCGGAGATGGCGGAGTAGTGTGCGAAAACGTCGGTGCCGTCGTCCCGGGTGATGAAGCCGAAACCCTTGGACTCGTTGAACCACTTAACGGTTCCGTTTGCCATGTCGAGCTACCTCCTTCTGGAATAATTGAAGTCTAAGGAGGCAGGTCACAAAAAAACCGCAAAGTAGAATACTTTGCGGTTTGTATACGCCAAAATACTCCTTCACTTCAATTAGAAGGATAACATACTTCCGCGTCAATATACAAGCGGGACGAAGGGGGGGATTTTCGCCCCCCGGGGCGGGCCCCCGGCCTAATAATGGTAGGCGAAATCGTTGTGGGCCATCAGGGTCAGGAGGGCCGATATCCTGGTGCGCCCGCCGAAGACCTTCGGCAGGACCTTGAGGATGAAGCCCGCCCTACCGAGGTCCGTGGAGAAGAGCATGGTCGAGAGCCGGGCGGCGAAGGCCAGGCGGTATTTGAAGCCTATGGGGTCTTCCTCGTTCATGGGCCCCCAGAAGTCGATGTCCCAGTAGTGCTGGAGCTTCCTGTATATGGAGTCGAAGGAATAGACGTGCCTTAAAACCTTCCTGTAGCCCTCGAGCAGCTCCTCCCGGCTCATGGTGGGGTGGCTGAAGACGACGTCCGTGGTGTCGTATTTGCTCCAGTCCCTGTGGAGGATCCGCCCCTCCTCCTCCAGGCGCTTGAAGAGCCTCGTGCCGGGGAAGGGCGTGAGGATGTTTATGAGGGGCATCAGCATGTTGGTCTCGTCGATGAACCCGATGAGCTCGTCGAAGGACTCCGGGGTGTCGAAGTCGTAGCCCAGTATGAAGGAGCCGTCGACCCGTATCCCGTAGGACTGTATCTTCCGTATGGCCTCCACGTAGTCGTGCCTCAGGTTCACCCCCTTGTCCATTCGGGAGAGGTTCTCCTTCGACACCGACTCCAGCCCGATGAGCATGGAGCCGCACCCGCTTTCCTTCATCAGCCCCAGCAGCTCGTCGTCCCCGGCCACGTTTATGGAGGCCTGGCAGCCCCATTTCACCTTGTGGGGCTTCAGGGCGGCGAAGAGGGCGCGGGCGAACTTCCTGTTGCCGATTATGTTGTCGTCGGCGAAAAAGACGGCCTTCCTCTTGTACTTCAGGCTTCCGCCCCGCATGCCCTCTATCTCCCCTATGACCTGCTCCACCGTCCTGGTCCTTATCTTCGTGCCGTCGAAGGCGTGGACCGAGCAGAACTCGCAGTGAAAGGGGCAGCCCTTCTTCGTCTGCACGATCTCGGAGAAATACCTGTCCCTCGCGAGGACCGACCTGTCGGGGGCGCCGAAGGCCTTCAAATCCGCGAGCCCCCCGGCCCTGTAGAGGCTCTTGAGCCTGCCGTTTTGCGCGTCCTCCAGGAGGGAGTGCCAGACCTCCTCGGCCTCGCCCACCACGACGGAATCGCAATGCCCGAGGGCCTCCTCGGGGCACATGGAGGGGTGTATCCCGCCCAGGACGGTCTTAACGCCCCGGCGCCTGTATTCCCCGGATATGCCGTAGGCCCTGTTGGCGTAAGCCGTCCTCACGCTTATGCCCGCCAGGTCCGCGCCCCAGCCGTAGTCGATGTCTTCTATGTTTTCGTCGAAGACCCTTACCTCGTGCTCCTCCGGGGTCAAGGCCGCCAGCGTGGGGA
>JASFVA010000233.1:0-3420 GCA_050050055.1 Nitrospirota bacterium | reverse complement strand
AGTCCTCCCTCAGCTCGAGGCCCAGCCCGCCCTTGATGACGGGCAGAATGTTGTGCACGTAGAAGAACTCCTTCCTGAGGTCGAGGAGTATTTTTTCGAGCAGGTGGTCCGACACCCGGTCGACGCTGTTTGTCCTGAGAACCCTGGTTATGTAGGGCTTGAGGTCCTCCACGTCGGTTAGTATGTCGAGGTACGAGCTGAACTTTTTCCTCAGGCTCTTCTTAAGGAGGCGGTAGGATTTCCGGTATAGGCGCTCTTCCTCCGCCACGGCCTTCACGAGGCCCAGGAGGCGCTCTATGGAGTGCCTGTCGAAGGCCTCCTCGAGCCCCCCGGCGAGCGCCCGGAGCTTCTTCTTCCCGTAGTAGGAGACGTTCTCGCTGGCCATCAGGTCGTCGACGAAGAGCTCGTTGAACAGGTCCGGCTCGAGCCTGTCGAACTCCTGCTTTATCTTCAGGAAACTCCTGAGCATGGGCTCCGTGAGCTCCATGTTCTCGGTGAAAGCCATCATGCCGATGAGGCCCCTGGCGTGGTCGTATCGCTCGAAGCACCGCACGACTATCCGGAACTGCTCGAAAAAGCCGGGATGCCCGTCCTCGTCCCCGGGCACTCCCCGCGCTTCGAGGTCCCGGGTGGTCTCGTCGAGCTCTCTCACTATGTCCAGAAGCATCTGGTCGAAGCCCATGTAGCCGTCCCGGAAGGCCTCGTGCTTGGCCCTTATGAGCTTTACGGTGTCGCGCTCGTCGACGCGGCCCTCTTCGGGATGGTCCTTGAAGTAGGCGAACATGACCTCGAGGAGGAACCTCGCCTCCTTGAAATATTTGGGCTCTACGGGCATGCCCTGCTTCGAAGGAGCTTCGTCCATAAAAAAATATAACATAGCCAAGGCGTAAAATCCAAATTTAACAAAGCCTTAAGCTCAGGGGCACAAATCGCCTCCCGTCCATTGCCAAGGCATCAAATGTTCGGTTAAGATAACCCATTATGGTGGTGGGCATACCCAGGGAGATAAAGACGCGGGAGTACAGGGTCGCCCTCACCCCCAGGGGCGCCCGCGAGCTCGCCGCGGAAGGCCATGTCGTGGTCGTCGAGAAATCCGCCGGCGCAGGGAGCGGCTTCGCCGACGCGGAGTACGAGGGGGCCGGCGCCCGGATAGCGGACAGGAAGGCCCTCTTTGCCGAAGCCGGGCTCATAGTCAAGGTCAAGGAGCCCCTGCCCGAGGAGTACGGCCTTTTAGAGGGCAGGCATCTTCTTTTTACCTTCCTCCACCTGGCCCCCAACAGGGGGCTTGCGGAGATGCTCCTCGGGAAGGGGATCACCGCCCTGGGCTACGAGACCCTGGAGGAAGGGGGCGCCCTGCCCCTCCTGGCCCCCATGAGCGAGATAGCCGGAAGGATGAGCCCCATTATGGCCGGGTACTTCCTCCAGAAGGCCCAGGGGGGTTCGGGCACCCTCCCCGCTGGGGCCACCGGGGTCCCGCCCGCCGAGGCGGTGGTATTAGGCGCCGGGGTCGTGGGCTCGAACGCCGTGAGGGTGGCCCACGCCATCGGCATGAACGTGACGGCAATCAACAAGGGGGTCGAAAAGCTCAGGCACCTGGACGAACTCTACGGCGGCCACATAAGGACCCTGCCCTCCACCCGGCAGAACATCGGCGACGCGGTGCTGGGAGCCGACGTCGTCGTCGGAGCGGTGCTCGTCAGAGGAGAGAGCGCCCCGAAGCTCGTGTCCGAGGACATGGTAAAAGCGATGAGAGGGGGCTCCGTGGTCGTGGACGTATCCATCGACCAGGGGGGGTGCTTCGAGACGTCCAGACCCACGACGCACGACGACCCGGTCTACGAGGCCCACGGGGTCATCCACTATTGCGTGGCTAACATGCCGGGAGCGTATCCGAGGACCTCGACCATCGCCCTCACCAACAGCACCCTGCCCTATATAAAGAAGCTAGCCTCCGGGGAGCCCGAAAGCCTCTTCAGTGAGGACCCGGCCATAAGAAGCGCCGTCAATACACACAGAGGCTCCGTGGTTCATCCGGGGGTTGCCGCTTCCATGGGCCTTCGGGCAGGGACGCTATGAAGTGGCGGATATTCCTTCTTATAGTGCTTTTCCTCGCCTCCCCGGCCGGGGCCGCGGAAGGGCCCGGAGCGGGAGAGACGTATTTCGTCTCCGGCATAGCCCACTACGACTCTGAACACTACGCCGAAGCCCTCTCGGACCTGAGGGCGGCCTACGAAACCCTGCCCTCCGCGGGCGACTACGCTCTCCTCTACATTGCAAAGACCTATATGCAGACCGGCCATGCCTCGAAGGCCCTGGAGAGCCTGGGCAGGCTCCTCGATATGCACCCGGACTCGCTCCTCGTCGAGGAAGCCCGCAGGCTGGAGGTAATGGCCTCCCTGAAGGGGAACAGGCACGGGCCGCTCGGCCTCCTCAGGCGTTATGCGGACGACTACCCTTCGGACATGGAGATGAAATTCCTCCTGGCGGGAATTCTCAAGGACATGGGACGAAGGGACGAGGCAAAACGGCTCTTCAAGGCCGTCTACGTGGATGCCGGCCCCCGTTCGAGGGAGGCGAGGGCCGAGCTGGCCGCCGGGGACATCAGCGCCGAGGACCTCCTCGACCGGGGCACGAACCTCATAAGGAAGACCCGGTACAACGAGGCCGAAAAGACCCTGCGGGCGGCCCTCGGCAGGAACGAAAGAGAGCTCACCCGGGAGATAATCGAGCACCTGGCCCTCTCGCTCTTCAGGCAGAAGAAGTACGGCGAGGCAGCGGGTTACTTCCAGGACGTGGGCGACCTCTACAACGCCGCCCGCTCCTTCATGCGTTCGGGCCGGGAGGAGGAGTTCAAGAGGTCCATGGAGGCGCTTGCGGAGGCGAGGGACCCCAAGGGGGCGAGGCTCATGATAGCCTACGCCGGAGAGCTGAGAAGGAGAGGAAAGGCCGACGAGGCCGTCGAGCTTCTGGAGAAGGTCAGGAAGGTCTATTCCCATTCGACGGAGGAGGCCCTATGGCACACAGGATGGATCCACTACCGCAGCGGAGACTTCGGCAAGGCGCGCAAGACCTTCGCAAGGCTTTACGCCAGGCACAAGGACCCCAAGTACCTGTACTGGCAGGCCAGGGCTTCGGAAAAGACCGGCGGCAACCCCCGGGAACTTTACGAAAAGCTAGACGCCGACGGTTTCTACGGCTTTCTGGCCCTGCTGAGAACTGACGGAATGGGCCCCTGGCCGGAGGCCCCGGCGCCGGGCTCCCGGGGTTCGGGGCGCATGGAGAAGATAGACCTCCTCGTCGACGCTGGCCTCAGGAGCTATGCCGTCAGGGAGCTCATCAGCCGGGCAGAAAGCAATCGCGACACGGAGAGCCTCCGGGAGGTGGCCCTCAGGCTCATGGACCTGCATGAATACCGGAGGG
>JASFVA010000232.1:0-3425 GCA_050050055.1 Nitrospirota bacterium | reverse complement strand
TATCCCTTAAGAATGCTTTAGGCATTCGATCAAGAGCGAGGAGGGAATATGGATTTGAGGAAATGAGGGGCCCGGCGCTCCCGGCTGTTTTCCGGGGGCGTTTTTGGTGCTATTATCTCACTTAATGAAATTGACTCTGGCCGGACTGCCCGTAAAGAGATTTAAAATCAAGGAGGAGAACAATGGCTGCAAAATTGAAACCAAGGGACTTCAAGGACGTAAAGGAACTCTGCGGCAAGAACGACGTGAAATTCCTCAGGCTGTGGTTTTCGGACATCCACGGCACCCTCAAGGGGTTCGCCGTGCCCGTGGAGGAGATAGAAATGGCCTTCAAGGAGGGCATGGGCTTCGACGGCTCCTCCATCAAGGGCTTCGCCAGGATAGACGAAAGCGACATGATAGCGATGCCCGACCCCTCGACCTTCCAGCTCCTGCCCTGGAGGCCCAAGGAGAAGTCGGTGGCCAGGGTCTTCGCCGACGTGCTCGAGCCCGACGGAAGCCCTTACAAGGGCGACCCGCGGTACGTCCTCAAGCGCAACGTGGAAAAGGCCAAGAAGAAGGGCTACACCTTCTACCTCGGGCCCGAGCTGGAGTATTTCTACTTCAGCTCCAACCGCTGCGTCGAGACACTGGACGAGGGGGGATACTTCGACCTCACCACGGACTTTGCCGAGGACCTGAGGCGCGACACCATACTGGCACTGGAGGCGATGGGCATCGCCGTGGAGTACTCCCACCACGAGGTCGCCCCCTCCCAGCACGAGATAGACCTCAGGTACGCCGACGCCTTGGAGATGGCCGACATAGTCATGACCTACCGCACCGTCGTGAAGGAGGTCGCCCGGAAGCACGGAGTATACGCCACCTTCATGCCCAAGCCCCTGGAGGGGGAGAACGGAAGCGGCATGCACACCCACCAGTCGCTTTTCAAGGGCAAGAAAAACGCCTTCTTCGACGGCAAGGACGAGCACTACCTCTCGGAGACCGCCAAGGGCTACATGGCCGGCGTGCTTAAGCACATAAGGGAGATGAACCTCGTCATGAACCAGTGGGTGAACTCCTACAAGAGGCTCGTGCCGGGCTTCGAGGCCCCGGTCTACATCTGCTGGGCCATGAGGAACCGCTCGGCCCTCATCAGGGTCCCCCTCTACAAGCCCGGCAAGGAGCAGGCCACGAGGGTGGAGCTCCGCTCGCCCGACCCGGCGTGCAACCCCTACCTGGCCTTCTCGGCCATGCTGAGCGCCGGCCTCACCGGCATAGACAAGGGCTACAAGCTTTCGAAGCCCACCGAGATGGACGTATACCACCTCACGCCCGAGCAGAGGAAGAAGATGAAGATAGAGCAGCTCCCGGGAAGCCTCATAGAGGCCATAGAGCTCGCGGAGCAGAGCAAGCTCCTCAGGGAGACCCTGGGCGACCATATCTTCGAGGAGCTCATCATGAGCAAGAAGGTGGAGTGGGACAACTACCGCACGAAGGTCTTCCCCTACGAGCTGGAGACCTACCTGCCGATGCTCTAAGGTTCCGCTTCCGGCAGGGACAGAATCGAGGGCGGGGCCTCCCGGAGGAGGCCCCGCCTTTTTCCATCAGGAAAAGTCCTTTACCGCGTCCTTGAAGGGAACGAGCTCGGAGTAATCCTTAAGGATGGCCATGGCCGCGTTCTCCGAGGCGATCCCGGCCTCCTCCAGGGCCCCCACGGGGTTGAGCCCGCCCACCACCACCATGCCCGCCCTGTCCATGCCCACGGGCATCTCCACGAGGGGCTGGTTGGGGTTTCCCACGAGGAGTATGCCCCCTATGCCGATGGAGCGCAGCCTCTCCTGGAGCTCCACGGCCTTTTCCACGCAGACCACCGGGATCTCCCTGAAGCTCGCCAGCACTGTGCCGTGGCCCCTCTTTACGGCCTCGGAGATGGTGGTCATGCCGCTCTTTATGAACACCAGGTGGGGGTCCAGGGACGAGCCCGAGTAGCTTATGACGGAGACGAACCGCGTGGGCTCTCCGTCCTCTATCTGCAGGATGCCCCCGAACTTCGAGGTGACGGGCACCGAGGACCTGAGGAAGATGCCGTTTACCGTGACGCTGCACACCGTGCCTATGCCTATCATGCCCTCGGGCACCACCACGTCGGCTATGTGCTCGCCCCCCCGGGCGAGGGCCACCCGGTCGCTCATCACGTAGGGCGAGGCGAAGACGGGCTTCATCACCCTGATGGCCGACTTGGCCTCCTCCTCGGGGAAGCACGAGACGTTGAGGATGACGCCGCCGCGCTCGCTCTCGGGGTCGAAGTCCGTCTGGTACGAGAGGGTCTCTATCTTGCTGATTATGAAGCCCACCCGGTCCGAGACCATGGCGGTGCGGAGCTCCTCGACCCCCCTGGGGGTGATCTTCCGCCCTTCCTTCCCGTAGACCTTGGTGAGGCCCTTTTCGTCCATTATCTTCAGGTGGTAGCGCACCGTCCGCTCCGTCAGCTCCACGCCGTGGAGCCTCAGCTGCCTGGAAAGCTCCCTGGAGCCCAGGGGCCTTTCCTGGTGCTTCTCGAGGATCTTCAGTATGGAGAGCATCGTCCTGTTCATCCGGCCTCCCATCGGCAAGCGTTTGCCTACCGGTATTTAACCCTACGGCAGGGACTTTGTCAAGGAGAGGGGGCGGCGCGCTCCGCCGGCCCGCACCCGCAACCCGGGGGCGTGCCGGGCCCGGCAAGTGCATATCGCGGTCCCTGCGGTCCCACCGCCGTAAGCCGACGCGTCAAAAATAGAATTAGGCTTGTTTTTCCGAGAGTTTGACAAGGAGAAGATATATTAATTACAATAATAAACAGGAAACGACACTCGGCTACCGATTGCCGAGTGATTTTGTCTCTGGAGGTCTGAAACGGCAAATGTGCCGGCTGGCGGCCATAACATCCAACAAGTATTTCTCCCCCCTGGAAAACGTCCTGGCGCTGGAGACCATGAAGGAGGGCCACGACGGCTCGGGCATGGGCCTGGTGCTGAAGGACCTGGGGGGCGAGTTCGCCTCCATGAAGGAATACCCCGCGCTCTCGGCCATATGCTCCAGGGAGGGCTACGCCGCCATAGAGGAATACATGCACAGGCTGGGCTTCAAGGAGGTCCACATGTGGTCGCCGTCGCTCAGGGCGGTGCCGGGCGTCCAGAGGAGGGACTACTACTTCGCCAAGTTCTACGAGTACCCCGAGGAGTACCGGGACAGGGCCGCCCGGGAGAAGGAGGACCTCCTTCTCCGGACCCGCCTGGCCCTCCGCGAGATGGGCGAGGCCGACGAGTCCATCGTGGTGTTTTCGTTCTTCCCCGACACAATCACCCTCAAGGAGGTGGGGGACCCCATGGAGCTCGGGGAGTTCTTCGGCCTCGACGACGGTCGGCTCAAGGCCAAGGTGGTCTTCGCCCAGGGCAGGCAGAACA
>JASFVA010000231.1:0-3433 GCA_050050055.1 Nitrospirota bacterium | reverse complement strand
CCGGCGATGAGGGGTATGAGCACCACCCTGGCGAGGAACTTCGCCGCGAAGCCCCAGGGCTGGGGGATGAAAGAGAAGACCAGTATGCTCACTATCATGACTATCAGGAGGAAGCTCGTGCCGCACCTCGGGTGCAGGGGGCTGAACTCCGGGGAGCCCGCCTCCTGGAGCCTTCCCTCCTCGTAGGCGTGGATGACCTTGTGCTCGGCGCCGTGGTACTCGAAGACGCGCCTTATCTCCGACCAGAGGCCTATCAGCAGGATGTAAAGCAGGAACACCGCCACCCTGACCACGCCGTCCACCAGGTTGAAGGCCAGGGAGCTTTCGGCCACGGCGCTCAGGGCCAGCCCTATGAGCTTTGTGGCGTAAAGGGGCAGGGCTATGAAAAGCGCTATCCCCAGAAGCAGGGAAAACCCTATGGTCGCCGCTATGGCCTTGCGGCTCAGGGGCTTTTCCTCCCCGTCCTCGTAGGCCTTGCTCGCCGAGAACTCCAGGGCCCTTATGCCGAGCACCAGGGTGTGGAAGAGGACAAGCACGCCCCTGACCAGGGGCATCCTGAATATCCTCGGAAGCTCGCTCAGCCGCTCGCGCTTGACGTGGATGTCCCCCCTGGGGCCGCGCACGGCCACCGTCCAGCCCCTGCGGGACTTCATCATCACTCCCTCGATTACGGCCTGTCCGCCTATGGTCTCCATGGGATAAAAAAAGCCGTCGGCCCCCGCCTTCGACGGGGCCAACGACTCGTCTATGAAAAAGCCCTAACTTTCCTCGGTCTGGGGCTTCTTCTGGGCTTTCCGGTACTTCTTCTTGAACTTCTCGACCCGGCCCTCGGTGTCCATTATCTTCTGCTTGCCCGTGAAGAAGGGGTGGCACTTCGAGCAGATGTCCACATGGATGTCCTTGTTCGTGGAGCGGGTGACGAAGCTCTCGCCGCAGGCGCAAACGACCTTGGCCTCTTCGTACGACGGATGAATGTCTTGCTTCAACTTTCCCTCCAATAATCTCCGGATTGATCGAACTAAGAAAATATTATATAGGAAATCCCCACCTTTCGGCAAGGGGCCCGCCCGGGGCGATTCTTCCAAATATAGGGGCCAAATGTTAGAATTATCCATGCGTTCAGGGGCTTCGGGGTTTACCCTCATAGAGGTCATGCTGGTCGTGGCCCTCGTCGCCGTACTGGCCGCCACGTTATTGATCCGGAACCCCGTCGAAAGCCTCAGGCTCCGCGGCGCCGCGACGAAGGTCCGGGCGGACATCGGCTATGCAAGAAAGCTCGCCGTCACCACCCAGCAGAGGGCGGGCGTCGAATTCCACCCCGCCGGCTACTCGGTGTACCGCGACGTCGCCTCGGCGGCCCTGGCCAACGCCCCCGGCAGGGGCTGCTCCTCCGACGCCGCGGGCAGGTTCGTGGTGGACTTCACCGCGCCGAGGTGCGCGGAGCTAAGGGGCGTCACCCTCGCCTATAGCGCCGCCACCGTGGCCTTCGACCCCCTGGGAAGCCCCGTGGACGAAGACGGCGACCCCCTTGCCTCGCAGACGGTCACCGTGAGCGCCCCCGGAGGCGCGAGGACCCTGACCATAGAGGCCCAGACCGGGAGGGTGAGCGAATGAGGTGGAAGAGGACCGGGGCGGAGGGGTTCACGCTCATCGAGGTCATCCTCGTCATCGTCATCACCGCCATAACCATCCCTGTCCTGGTGTTCATACTGGGGCAGCAGGCCCGCTCCACGGTGGGGAGCGAAAAGATAATCAACGCCGCCGGGCTCGCCCAGGCCCTCCAAGAAGAGATAAGATCGGCGGGGTACGCCCAGGCGGACACATACGACGGGTACTCCGACTCTAAGACCCTGGGCAAGGTCCAGTACACAAGGAGCGTCTCCGTCTGCAACGTGGACTCCTCGGACCTGGACACCTGCGCGGGGAGCAACACGGGATTCAAGCGAATCGGGGTCACCGTTTCGACGGCGGACCTGGGGGACACGACCGTCGTCACCCTGCTTACGGACTACTGACATGGGAAACAGGGGGATCACGCTCATAGAGCTCGTCATGGTGATGGTGATCGTCTCCATCGTGGCCTTCGTGGTGGGCGATTCCCTGGTGATGGGCCTGCGGGCGCACTTCGCCGCCGAGGACCTCGTGGAGGCCACGGAGAAGGGCCGCACGGCCATGGAGAGGCTCGAAAGGGAGATAAGGAACGCCATATCCATTTCAAACGCCACGGCCGGCGCTTCGGCGCTCTGCTTCGACGACATCTACGCCAGGACGGTCAGCTTCCGGTATGCCGGCACGCAGCTGCTCCGCCAGGAGTGGTCCCCCCCGGACATCGCCGCCTGCCCCGGAGCCGGGGGAGCGCCCCTGGCGGAGGGGATAACCTCGTTTTCCTTCGGCTACGTGGACGACCTGGGCGCCGTCCAAGCAGCGCCCGGCCCCTCCACGCGGAGGGTGCGCGTGAACCTGACCTCGGCCTTCGGCGACGAGAGCGTCGCCCTGGAGACGGAGGCCTACCCGGCCAACGTATGGTGAGGGGCAGCCCGGGAAATAGGGGCATATCGGCCGTGGGGGCGGTCCTGGCGCTCCTGATATTTTCCCTCCTCGTGACCGTCGCGGTTTCGTTGGTCACGACCGGGGCGAGCACGGGGCTCCAGGAGGAGCTCGGGATAAAGGCCTTTTACATTGCCGAGGGGGGGCTTCGGTACGCCCTGAAAAACGGCACGGCCCCCTGCGGCTACGACCACCTGTCGCCCGTCCCCCTGGGCGGCGGAAGCTTCGTGGTGAACGCGACGTGCATGGGGACCTGGGCGGGGTGCACAGCCCCGGCGGCCCTCTCGGCCGGCGTCACGGACATCGACACGGCGGTGGCGGTGGACACCACGGCGGGATACGTTATACCGGGGACCTTCATGCTCGAAGGCGAGTACGTGTTCTGTAACGCCGTCTCGGCCAACCAGTTCTCCCAGTGCGCCCGGGGTTTCGCCGGAACGGCCGCGACGGCCCACGCTGCCGGGGTCCAGCCCCTCCAGTGCACGGTCACCTCCACGGGCACGTACTCGGCGGGGGTCTTCTTCGGCCAGGCCAAGAGGACCGTAAGGGCGAACGTTGGAGAATAGGCGATGATAGAGACGGGATTTCCAAGGCGCATGCTCGCACCGGCCCTGGGCCTTCTGCTTCTTCTCTACCTCGCCTCGCCATCCTCTGCGGCGAACTTCGGGGATTTCTCGGTATCTCTCCCGGCGGGCTCCGCCGTCACGATGGGGGACCCCACAGGGACCCTCTCCTTCACCGTCGGCAACGACGCGGGGTCGTCGAAGAACATAAAGACGGTGTTCTTCAACATAGACAGCTCCCTCTACGGCTTCTCCCCCTCCACCACGGCCCCCACCTCCTGCGCCGGCTCCTGGAGCGTCCAGGAGGAAAAGGCTGGCTGCTC
>JASFVA010000230.1:0-3459 GCA_050050055.1 Nitrospirota bacterium | reverse complement strand
TCTCGAGGCCCACCCTGTCATCGTCCTGGCGGCCGGGATTGTCGTTCTCGCGGTCTTTCTCTACAGGCACCCCGTGGTCTTCCTGGTTCTCGCAGTCGTAGGGGTTGTGATATACCTCGTGCTCAGCATTGCGTCGGTGGGCACGAAGAAAAAGACGGAGCTGATTAATAAGTCGGCGGATCAGCAATTTTTGCTTCCCGTGGAGTTGCCTCTCATCTCGATTGACAAGAACGCCCGCCTGCCCTAAACTCTGGATAGGTAAATTTAAGCCCGGGGGGGGACAGTCACCGTCATGCCGGCGGAAAAGAGGAGGCAGCGGCGAAATTTCTGCGCGTCCCACGTGCTCTTTGCAAAGTGGGAAAACGGCAGGGACTACGACGTCCGGACCGCCAGGTGCTCCGACGTGGGTCCCGTGGGAATGTGCATCTACACGTCCTGCGAGCTGGAGCCCGGGTCTTTTCTGAAAATCAGCGGCCCCCAGAGTGTGGTTCCCGACCGGCTCGCCTCCGTCCGCTGGGTGGAAAAACTCGATTGGAACCTCTTCAGGGCGGGCCTTTTTATCATGTAGCCCCGCCGCCTGTGCAGCGGTATTTTATTATTGACAAAGGATTCCCCAATTGATTATCCTCTTTCAGCCTATAATTTCAACTTTAGACTGACGGGGGAGTGTTCGCAGATGATTCAGTTTCCGCCTCTCGGGCCCGTCATGCCGGAAATAGTGATGACCGGCCTGGCCCTTCTCGTACTTGTCCTTGACCTGGTGGCAAGAAGGAAGGAGACCGTCGCGTTCTACAGCGTAGTTTCGGCTGCCGTCGTTGCCTATGCGGTGATGGGCGCCTCGGGCTCCACTTTCGGGGGCATGTTCCTGGCCGATGCCTACAGCATGTTCTTCAAGCTTATCTTCCTCTTGAGCCTTGTCCTGACGATTCTCATCTCGGTGAAGTACCTGGCCATAGAGGGGGTCAACTTCGGCGAGTACTACAGCCTGATGCTCTTTGCCACGCTGGGCATGATGATAATGGCCTCGGCCGGCGACTTCATCGTCCTCTACCTGGGCCTCGAGCTCATGGCCCTGTCCACTTACGTCCTGGCGGGATTCATCAGGCACTCGGTCAGGTCGAACGAGGCCGCCATCAAGTACTTCCTCCTGGGCGCTTTTGCCTCGGCGCTCCTGCTTTACGGGATATCGCTGCTCTACGGCCTTACGGGAACGACCGACATAAGGGGCGTGGCCTCGTACATCTCCGCAAACGGGCTTGCCGGGAACCCGGCCCTGACCCTCTCGCTACTGCTTTTCGTGGCGGCCTTCGGCTTCAAGATAGCGGCGGCGCCCTTCCACATGTGGGCCCCCGACGTCTACGAGGGCGCTCCCACCTCCATCACGGCCTTCATGTCCGTGGGCCCCAAGGCGGCTGGCTTCGCGGTCCTGGCCAGGGTCTTCCTGATATCCTTCGAGGCGCTCCAGCCGCAGTGGACTATGGTCCTCGTCCCGATAGCCGTGCTCACGATGGCCGTCGGCAACGTGGCGGCCCTCGCCCAGACGAACATAAAGAGAATGCTCGCCTACTCCTCCATCGCCCACGCGGGCTACGCCCTCCTGGGGCTCATAGCCGGGGGAGAGGCCGGCGTGGCGAGCATGATGAGCTACCTTCTCATATACGCCTTCATGAACATCGGGGCCTTCGCCATCATAATCATGCTCCGCACCGAGGGCTTCGGCGGCGAGAACATATCGGACTACGAGGGGCTGGCGAAGAAACACCCCCTCGCCTCGGCCCTCATGCTCATATTCATGTTCTCCCTTACCGGCATTCCGCCCACCGCGGGCTTCGTGGGCAAGTTCTACCTCTTCATGGCCGCGGTAAACGCAGGCTACACCTGGCTGGTCGTGCTGGCCGTGATGTTCAGCGTCATCTCGGCCTTCTTCTACCTGAGGGTCGTCATGTACATGTACATGCGCGAGCCCAGGGGAGAGGTCGAGCTCGCCACGTCGCCGGCCCTGGGCGTGGCCCTTACGCTTACCACGCTGGGGGTCCTGGTCATAGGCGTTCTTCCGGGAAGGCTGCTGGACTTCGCGCGCCTGGTCGTGGAGATGGGGTGGGGCGGGTAGCGCCCCAGGCGCCGGCACTTCCAGAAAGCATTTCAGAAACGAAAGTAGAGCCCCCGGCCCCGGCTCGGCGCCGCTATTAATCCAGCAGCCCCGACAGGAGCTGGGCCTTCTCCTCGATGTCTCTTGCGAGGTCGTCCTGCTCGTTCTTCAGGCTTTGGAATTCGTCCGCCACGTTGAACATCGCCAGGATGAGCGCCTTGATGGGCGTGATGTTCGGGTATTTTTCGCAGACCTCTTTGATCTTTCCGTCGATGTAGCGGGAAAGCTCCTTCATCTGGCCTTCCGAGTAATCGCCCTTGATGGTGTATTTCTGTCCGAGGATGGTGATTTCGATGCTCGCCATTTCAGTCCTCTTCTATGGATTCGAGCTCGTCCAGGAGGGTTTCTATCTGGCTCCTTACGCCGGATTTCTCCGAGGAGAGCTTCTCTATCTCCTCCTGTTTTTCGCTGAGGGCCTGTTCCAGTTCGCCGACCCTTTTTTCCAGCTGGGCCTTTTCGGCCTTCAGCGTCTTCACCTTGTTTACGGCTCCTGCTATCTTGTCGTCGAGGTCCTTGAGTCTGTCCAAAAATCCGCCCCCCTTCGGTTTAGTGGGTTCCGGGCTTTTCGCATCATCGAAAAGAGGAGTCTTACCCATCACAGATAAGATACCACAGCCGGCCCGTCTAATTAAACAGGCGCCTCAGAGGATTTTCACCTCCGCCCCGCCAGCGGGAGGCCGGGTCAGCCTGTAGCGGTAATAACTCGAGACTATGCGCTTTACGTAGTTCCTCGTTTCTCCGAAGGGGATGTCCTCTATGAACTCGTCGTAGGCCTCGTAGTCGTTTTCGGAAAGCCACGCCGCTACCCTGCTCCCTCCGGCGTTATAGGCGGCGAGGGCAGCGGGGACCGCTTCGAACTGCTTCAGGAGTATGCTCAGGTAGTAAGTGCCCAGGCTGATATTGAGGTCCGCGTCCCTGAGGGACCGGGGGCCCGCCAGCCGGATCCGGAGTTTCCGCGCCGTCGTGCTTGCCGTCTGCGGCATGAGCTGCATGAGCCCCACCGCCCCGGCCTGAGAAAGCGCCCGGGGGTCGAATCGGCTCTCCTCCCTGATGAGGGAGAGCAGGAGGTAGGGGTCCAGCCCGTAGTCGGCGGCGGCGGAGCTCACCTTTGGCCAGAACGCCAGGGGGTAGAGTATCTCCAGGGGCCTCGTCTCTTCCGGCAGGGTGGAGGTTACGAGAATCGCCCTCCGGTATTCATGCAGGTCCATGAGCCTGAGGGCCACCTCCCGGAGGCTCTCCGTGTCGCGATTGCTTTCTGCCCGGCTGATGAGCTCCCTGACGGCATAGCTCCTGAGGCCAGCGTCGACGAG
>JASFVA010000229.1:0-3472 GCA_050050055.1 Nitrospirota bacterium | reverse complement strand
GATAAAGAAGGTCATAGTGGTCAGGGGCAAGCTGGTCAACATAGTGGCGGGGAAATAACGCCGCGAAGGCTCCGTCGCCCGCGCGGCGATATTACGGGGATGAGCATAAAGAACTTCATAGACGAACTCGGGAAGGGCTTCAAGTCCCCGGCCTACCTTCTTTACGCCGAGGACTCCTACCTCCTCAAGGAGGCCCTCTTTGCCATAAAACAGACCATCCCCGAAGACCGCGTGGACTTCCTCCTCTCGGCCTTCGACATGGACTCGCCCGAGGCCCCTCCCGTGGAGCAGGTGCTTGACGTCCTCTATACGGTCCCCTTCTTCGGGGGGCGCAAGACGGTGGTGATGGAAAACGCCCAGAAGCTCCTCAAGAAGGACCTCGAGGCCCTCGGGCGCTACCTGGCCGACCCCTCGCCGGACTCGGTGCTCGTGATGATGAGCGCGGGGAAGCTCAAGAAGTCGCTGAAGGAGGCTTTGAAGGGCGCCAAGGCCATCTCGATGGACATCCGGGAAAAGGAGTTGCCCGCGTGGCTGAGGCAGAGGGCCTCGAGAAGGGGCCTCGCGCTCACGCCCCAGGCGGTGGAATACCTCATCGGCACCGTGGGGCCTGAAGCCGGCCTCCTGGCCTCGGAGGTAGAGAAGCTCGCCATGTCGGGCAATGAAAGGCTCGACGCCCAGGACATAAAAGACATAGTAAAGGGAAGCGGGGGCCACGACGTCTTCGACCTTATAGACGCCCTGAAGGCGCGTGACGCCGACCGGGTGTTCAGGATCTACAGGGAGCTTTCCGAGGGGCAGGACCCTTACGGCCTCCTGGGCGCCATCAACTGGCACTACGAGAGGGTATCGGCCGGGTGGAAGAACCGCGAAAAGGTCTTCCACATCCTCAACGAGGCGGACTTGATGATGAAATCCAGCGGAGGGGCCTACCCGGTGGAATACCTGCTGGTTAAGCTGCTTCGGCTTTAAGGACCTTGTCGGCCAGCTTCGAGAGCCTGGAGATGTTCCTCGACGCGGTGTTTCGGTGTATGACGCCCTTGGAGGCCGCCGAGCCGTAGGCCTTCACCGCCTGCCTGAGGGCCTTTTCCACCTGCTCCCTGTCTTTCGTATCCACCGCTCCCGCCAACTTCTTGGACAGGGTCTTGAGCTCGGAGCGGACAGCCTTGTTCTGCTCGCTGCGCTTTTCGGCCTGCCTCGTCCTCTTCAGGACCGATAGCGATCTTTTTGGTGCTGCCTGGGCCAATTCGTCCTCCTTAATCTCTTGAAAAGCCAGTTAATTTAATACCATATGCGGGGGGTTAAAATCAAGCGCCCCCCGGACGGAGGTAAAGCCACGCGGCGCCTAAGGCCTCAGGAGGGGCCCCCCGGTCCTCCACGGGCGCTCCTTGCCATTACGGGGGGCGTCTTTTATAATTATTGTTCCTATGAAGAAAAGGGTGTGCGTGATAGGGGCCGGCAACGTGGGGGCCACCACTGCGCAGCTTCTGGCGCAGGCCGGGCTTTCGGACGTGGTGCTCTTCGACATCGTGGAGGGCCTCGCCGCGGGAAAGGCCCTGGACATCCTCGAGGCATGCCCCCTCTGGGGCTCGGCCTCCAGGGTCGAGGGCGCTACCGAATACGCCGCCACCGCGGGCTCGGACATCGCGGTCATCACGGCGGGGCTTCCGAGGAAGCCGGGGATGTCCAGGGACGACCTCCTCCAGGCCAACGCCGACATCGTAAAAGAGGCGGCCGAGGCCGTTTCTAAGGCCTCGCCGGGGGCGATGCTCATTGTCGTCACCAACCCGATGGACGTGATGACCCAGCTTGCCTGGAAGGCCTCCGGCCTCGAACACCGGCGGGTGATGGGAATGGGCGGGGTGCTCGACTCGGCGAGGTTCAGGGCCTTCGTGGCCCTGGAGGCGGGCGTTTCCCCGGCCGACGTGGAGGCCCTGGTGCTCGGCGGCCACGGGGACCAGATGGTCCCGCTTCCGCGCTACACCACGGTCAAGGGCGTGCCCGTCACCGAGGTGCTTCCGGAGGAGAAGGTCAGCTCCCTCATAGACAGGACCCGGAACGGAGGGGCCGAGATTGTGGGCTATCTCAAGACGGGGAGCGCCTACTACGCCCCGGCGGCGTCCATCTTCGAGATGGTGAAGTCCATCCTCCTCGACGAAAAGCGGGTGCTTCCCATGGCGGCCTGCCTCACGGGACAGTACGGTGTCGAGGGGCTCTACGCCGGCGTGCCCGCGGTGCTCGGGAGCTCGGGCGTGGAGAAAGTAGTGGAGCTCAGGCTCTCCGGCGCAGAAAAAGAGGCCTTCGAGCGCTCCGTGTCGGCCGTAAGAGAACTCACTCGTAAACTCGGAATAACATAGAAGGGAGAAAGGGAATTGGAGAGGACACTTTCTATCGTAAAGCCCGACGGCGTTCAGAAGAACATCATCGGCGAGGTCGTCAAGCGCTTCGAGGCCGCGGGGCTCAGCATCAAGGCCCTCAAGATGCTCCACGTCACCAAGAGGGAGGCCGAGGGCTTCTACATTGTCCACAGGGAGAGGCCCTTTTACGGCGAGCTCACCGACTTCCTCTCCGAGGGGCCGATAGTGGTCTTGGTCATCGAAGGCGAAGGCGCGATAAAGAAGGTCAGGGACATAATGGGAGCCACCAACCCCGAGGACGCGGCCCCGGGCACCATCAGGAAGGACTTCGCCACGAACATCGAGCGGAACGTGGTCCACGGGTCGGACTCGCCCGAGTCGGCGTCGTTCGAGATACCCTACTTCTTTTCCGCCGTGGAGATAATGCGGTAACAAAAGGCAAACACTCACAGGGCAAGGGGAGGCAGCGATGGATTATTTCTTCACCGAAGAACAGCAGATGATAAAGGACCTGGCGGCCCAGATAGCGCGAGAGAAGGTCGTGCCCGTCAGGGCCGAGCTCGACGAGAAGTCGGAGTTTCCCAGGGAGATAATGGACGTGCTGGGCCAGAGCGACCTCATGGGCCTCTACATCCCCGAGGAATACGGCGGGGCCGGCATGGGGGGGATGGAGCTCTGCATAGCCGTCGAGGAGATCTCGAAGGCCTGCCTCGGAGTGTCCACCTCCTACGCGGCCAACGCCCTGGGCACCTACCCCATCCTCCTCCACGGCTCCGACGGGCAGAAGCAGAAGTACCTGCCCGACATCGCCTCGGGCAAGAAATTGGTGGCCTTCGCCCTCACCGAGGCCAACGCAGGAAGCGACGCCGGCGGGGTCCAGACCACGGCCAGGCTCGAGGGCGACGAATACGTCCTGAGCGGCACCAAGCAGTGGATAACAAACGGAAGCGAGGCCGACATCTACACGGTCATAGCCATCACCGACAGGGAGAAGGGGGCGCGGGGCGCCTCGGCCTTCATCGTGGAGAAGGGCACCCCCGGGTTCACCTTCGGCAAGAAAGAGGACAAGATGGGCATCAGGGCCTCCACCACCTGCGAGCTCATCTTCGACAACTGCC
>JASFVA010000228.1:0-3476 GCA_050050055.1 Nitrospirota bacterium | reverse complement strand
CGCGTGTGTCTCGGGTGGCGCCGCCACCGGGGGAAGGGCCCTGTTTTCGCCCGACAGCGCCGCCAGGGCCTCGCTTACGGGCCTGTACATGCTCAGGTAGCTGAGCCTGATGAGCGCCATCTCGAGGGCTATTCTCGGGTAGAAGGAAGAGCGCACCTCGCTTTCGGTCTTTATGAGCTCCGGTATGACGAGCGAGAGGTACTCGGCCGACACCCCGGAGGCGAGCCGCGCGATATCGGCCAGCTCCTCGGAGCTGGCGTCTACGACGCCCTCGGGGCTCTTCGTGAGCCTGGCCACGAGGAGGTCGCGGAAGAACTTTATCAGGTCCTTGGTAAACGCCCTGAGGTCGGTGCCGCGCTCGTTGAGGTCCGCCACGGCGCCCAGTATTTCCTCCCTCCGGCCATCGAGTATCGCGGCCGCGATGTTCATGAGCCCCCTGAAGTCGGCCACGCCCAGGAGGTCCTTGACGTCGGCGTCGCGTATCTCGGCCGAGAAAGAGGCCACCTGGTCGAGTATCGTCAGTGAATCCCTTATGCTTCCGTCGGCCGCCCTGGCTATCATGCCCAAGGCCGGGCCGGTTATGCTTATGCCCTCGTTTTCCACGATCTGCTCCAGGCGGTTCCTTATATCTTCGGTTGAAATTCTCTTGAAGGGCAGGTGCTGGCACCGGCTCATCACGGTGAGGGGGATCTTCCGGGGCTCCGTCGTTGCCAGCACGAAGACGACGTGCGAGGGCGGCTCCTCGAGGGTCTTCAGGAGGGCGTTGAAGGCCTGGGTGGAGAGCATGTGCGACTCGTCTATGATGTAAACCTTGTTCTTTCCCCCGGAGGGGGCGTATTTCACCCGCTCTCGGAGGTCGCGGATGTCGTCCACGCTGTTGTTTGAGGCGCCGTCTATCTCGATGACGTCGACCGAATGGCCCTGGGCTATCGAAGAGCACGACGGGCACTTGCCGCAGGGTTGCGGGGTGGGGCCTTCCTTGCAGTTCAGGGCCTTGGCGAGGATGCGCGCCGTCGATGTCTTACCCACCCCCCTGGGGCCCGAAAATATGTAGGCGTGGGCAATCTTGTTCTGTTCGATGGAGTTGGCCAGGATTCTCACAATGGGCCCCTGTCCTATCAGGTCTTCGAAACCCTGGGGCCTCCATTTTCTGGCAAGTACCATATAGCTCATGGGAATAGTTTCCTGAATATCCTTAGGGGTCCGTGCCCCTTCCAGTCAGGCAACGGCTTGCTGCGGCACTCAGGGAAAATGCTTACCGTTGCTTCCTTCCGGACCTGGCGGGGTTCACATCCACCTGATGCGCAGGGCCATTGCCTGACTGCAAAGGGCAAAGCCCGCTGTCATCTCAAAATGGCGGAGAGAGAGGGATTTGAACCCTCGGTGGAGCTGTTAACCCCACACACGATTTCCAGTCGTGCACCTTCGGCCGCTCGGTCATCTCTCCAATTAACCATTAATATCAATAATTTAGGTTATAGTATACCATTTATGGAGGTCCGGTTTAAAGAGGCCTACGGCCTCCTCCGGAACTCTTTGAGGGCCTCTACCTCGGGAGTTTCACCATGTCCCCGGTACTTGGGGGAAAAATGCGCCAGCACCAGCTCGCGCACCCCGGCCTCCCGCGCAATGCGACCCGCCAGGGCGGCGGTGAGATGGTTGCGCTCCCGGGCCCTTTCGGCATCCGCCTCCATGAAGTAGCCCTCGCAGTACAGGGTGTCGGCGTCCCTCACCAGGCCCTTTACCTTCTCGATGTTCTCCTCCTCCGGCTCCACGTCCATCACATATGCTATTTTCTGGCCCTTGGTTGTCATGGCCAGGTCCCTGAGCTCGCCGAGGCGGAAGGTCCTGTGGTCCACGGCTATCTCGGTCGCGTCGGGCGAGCCGCCCCTTATGAGGCCTTTGAGCTCGGCGAGCCAGTGGCCCACGGGAAGCCCCCTCCGGGCCAGGGCGTCCTTGTCTATGTTAATGTGAAAGTCCTCTTCAAGGGTGAACCCCAGGCAGGGGATGTCGTGACGGAGCAGGACGGCGCGCACCTTGAAATTGCCCTCCTCGAGGACCGTGCCTTCAAAGGGAGTTTCTTCCCGGTCTACCCTGCGGAAAGCCTCGGAGGCGTGGAAGCTTGCGTGGCGGACTGTCTCTGCGCCCACGCCGAAGACCTCGATCTTGAGGGGGTACTCCTCTATGATGTTCCAGGAGTAGCCGCCGAGCTTGCCCTCCACGTGGCCTATGATGTCCGGCGGCCCGTACACGCGGAGAGGGCGTTCCGTTCTGAGCTGCGCCCTCAGGAGGGTGTCGAAGCCGATGAAGTGGTCTATGTGCGTGTGGGTTACGAAGACGTCGGAGACCTTGACAATGCTGCCGTGGTCGAGGGAGGCGAGGTCTCCGGCGTCGAACAGAAGCGCCCGCCGCTGCCACAGGAGCCTTACGTACAGGGTGGGGTCTTCGAAGGGGCCGTTTACGAGGCGGTGATGAAAAGAGGGCTTCATATGGGATTATATCCCATTATGATATAATTATTTAAGTGTCTATATTAATTAAGACATTAGCGGAGGAGATATGCCTGATCTGAGAAAGGACCCCATCCTCGGAAGGTGGGTCATCATATCTGTGGAAAGGGGGAAGAGGCCCTCTGATTTCGCCTCTCCCAGCCAGCGCAAGAAGGGGGGGTTCTGCCCGTTCTGTCCGGGAAACGAGTACACGACCCCCTCCGAGATAATGGCCCTGAGGAGGGACGGCTCGCCCCCCAACGAGAAGGGCTGGTCCCTGCGCGTGATGCCCAACAAGTTCCCGGCCCTGCAGGTGGGAGGCTCCCTTAACAAGAAGGGGGAGGGCATATACGACAAGATGAACGGCGTGGGAGGGCACGAGGTAATTGTGGAGACGCCGGAGCACAACCTCACGCTCTCCACAATATCCCCCGAGGCCTTCGAGGACACCCTCATGGCCTATCACTCCCGCCTCAAGGACCTCAAGAACGACAAGAACATAAAATACGTCCTGATATTCAAGAACGAGGGCGAGGCCGCAGGGGCATCGCTCGAGCACTCCCACACGCAGCTCATCGCCCTGCCCATAGTGCCCAGGACAGTCAAGGACGAGATAGCGGGGTCGAGGGACCACTTCGAACATCGCGAGCGGTGCATATTCTGCGATATCGTCCATCAGGAGCTGGACGACGGCAGGAGGGTCGTGATGGAGGAGGAAAATTATATCGCCATATCTCCGTTCGCCCCGCGGGCTCCTTTCGAGACCTGGATACTGCCCAAGCATCACGAATCCTCCTTTGGCCCGCATAACGGGGGCTTCGGCGGCCTCGCGAAGATATTCCAGACGGTGCTCAAGCAGGTAGACTCGATACTGGATGCGCCTCCGTATAATTTCGTCATACACACCTCGCCTCTGGACATGGAGGATAACGAGTACTACCACTGGCATATCGAGATAATGCCCAAGCTCACGAAGATCGCGGGGTT